>JALYQN010000087.1 GCA_030855835.1 Actinomycetota bacterium
TGTTCCGACCGCTGTCGAGCAGCCCGTCTGGTGCAGCCGGTCTCGATCCCGACGACGCAGCACGCACTTGGTCTCTGGTTGGCCCGATGGCAGAGCGGCTCGGGTACGCCGGCCCGCCCGCTGGTGCGCGCCGCCGGCCGCTGCCAATGGAGGCGTCGACACGTCTGGCCGGATTTCGGGTCGCCCGTAGCTGGCGCCGCGGCAGGACGCTGCTCGGTCTGGTTCGTCCATGAGTCGAGTCGGTGTGACTCCCAAGCCATGGCAACGACTGGCCCGCCTCAGCCCGTTCGGCTCGGTGGCCGCAGGCTCGGCCGTCGGACAGATCGCACTCGCCGCCTCGCTGCCCCTCGTCGCTCGGCTCTACTCGCCCGCCGAGATCGGCGTGTTCGCCGTCCTGCTGGCCAACGGCCACGTCGCTGCGATCGTGCTGACCGGCCGACTGGAGCAGATCCTGCCTCGGCTACCGGTCGAGCGGAGGTGGACGACGGCTCGACTGTGCATTGTTCTCGGCTGTGCGCTGGCGCCGGTAGGCGCTGTCGTGATGTTTTCCCTTGCTGACCGCAGCGGATTGACCGAGCTGACGCTGGTGATCATCCTCGTTGCGTCGCTGTGCGTGTTAAGCACCGCGGTTTCCACCCTGCTCGCGGTGCAGGACTACCGTCGAGTCGGACAGTTGCGGCTGAGCAATGGGGTCGTCACCGCGGTGGCCCAGGTGGCCGGTGGCCTGCTAGCCCCGTCGGTGGCCACGTTGCTCCTCACGTACTCGGTCGGCAACCTCACCGCAGCGCTGCTCGCCATGCGCGCCGCGGCGTCGTTGCGGGCGCAGGGCAATGCGGAATCGCTACGCACGGTTGCCGCCGAGGAGCGGCTCGGTCCCTTCGCCGCCCAGGTAGGTACCGGAGCCGTGCTGTCGAACCTCGGGATCGCGCTGCCCTTAGTCGGGGTCTCGGTGCTGTTCGGTGACGCGACGGCGGGCGCGTTCTTCCTCGCCCGGCGCTTCCTCATGGTGCCCACTCAGCTGGTGGCCGCATCAGTGAGCGAGGTCAGTTACGCCATGGTCGCCCGGGAGTCGGCCGCGGCGGTGTCCGAGTTGGTGCACTCGTGGCTGGGCAGGTACCGATCGGTTGCCCTGGTCGTAGCGGCAACCGGCCTTGCGCTCGCACCCATCGTGCCCCGGCTGGTCGGCGGCGGCTACCCGGACATTGGTTGGGTGATCGTTCTGCTGACACTTCCGGCCGTTGCCCAGATGGTCGCCACTTCCTTCGCAAACATTCTGCTCGCCCTGCGTCGGGAGGGGGTGCGCACCGCCTGGAACGTCTTTCGGCTGGCCGGGCTGCTACTGCTCTACTGGTGGGCGATGGCCGTCGACGCCGATTTCCTCACTGCGGTGGCCGTCCTCTCGGGCTACTTGGTGGTGGCGTACGCGGCTCTGCTCGCCGTGACGCTGCGCCTGGTGCGCGTTCAAGGCGCGGCGCCGTGAGGACCGTCTACGTCTGCGGATACGGGCGCTCGGGCTCTACCTTGCTCGGCCGGGTTCTCGCGGCCAGTCATCGGGGGGTACCGGTCGGTGAGGTGACTCATCTTGGCTCGGCTGCTTTCTTGAGCAACGCCTGGTGCTCCTGCGGCCAGCCCTATCCGCAGTGCGAGTACTGGCGCCGACTCGATATCGCGTGCAGCGAGCGCGGACGGGCAGCCGATGGGTCGGTCCGCCCGTCGCAACTGCTTCGCCGACTTCTCGAGGGCTGGCCTGGCCTGCTGCTGCCAACCTTCGTGCTGCGGCGGCTGGTGTCCCGCGCCGGTTTCAGTGAGCGGTACCCCGCGGTGGCGTTCGACCTTGGGGTTCGGCTCCTGGCCGAGCTCTCGGCCGGCGAGATGGTGGATGTGTCCAAGACTGCGCGCGGGTCTGCCAACCGGCCGCGGATGCTGCACGCCAGTGGGCTAGGTGTCGAGCTGGTGCTGGCCTGGCGCCCGCTGCATGACGTGGTGGCGTCATACGAATCCGCGCACCTGCGGAGGGGCCGATCCGTTGCCAGGTGGCGAGCCTTCGCCACGGTTGCTGCGGGACGCTGGGCGTCGACAATCGCGGCGCGACGCTGCGCCCGGTCTACTGGCGCCGACCTGCGGAGCAGCACGCTGGAACAGACGATACGAAGCGCCGACAGGATGGCAGTGATCGGAGACCGCGGGCACATGATCGCCGGGAACCGCAGCCGCCACTCAATCCCTCGCAGAGGTGCTGTCGATGTCGGCTGAGCCTGTTCCACCGGAGCTGTTCGTCATCGGTTCCGGACGCTCGGGGACGACCATCGTGCTCTCGGCGATCGCCTGCCTCGAAGGCGTCACCGCAATACCCCGCCTGGGCGGACGGGTGCCGATGCTCGTTCCCGTCGCTGCCGCCCTGTCTCGATACCGGGTCGGACCACGATCGCTGCTGCGCCCGTCGTCGGAGTCGACCGGCGTCTTCGCCGAAGCTGGGCTCACGCAGGGATTCCAGGCGTCGCTGGCCCGCTCCGCGCTACCTGCAGACGCGGATGGCCTGCAGCTCGACCGGCTGCATGCGCGCTTCGTCTCCCTACGTAGATTTTCGGGGGCGCCGACGGTAGCGGTGAAGAACACCGCTTCCTGCGCACGCGTCCCCCTGCTGGCCGACCGTTTTCGGCAGGCCGCTTTCGTTCACGTCGTTCGGCACCCCGCCGCGGTGGTCATGTCCCTGCTGCGCACCGATTTCTGGCACGGCATGACCCTGTGGTGGGACGGCCGAACCACGCAGCAGTACGCCGTAGACGAGCAGCTGAGCGCGGAGGCGGTCGCGGCACGGCACTGGTCGAGACAGGTCGAGACTGCGGCACGGGACCTGGCAGGGCTGGAGCCGCGGCGGGTGCAGGCGCTGCGGTACGAGTCGTTTCTTGAAGATCCGTGGCAAACACTCGGGCGTCTCGGGCGTCTCGGGCTGACGGCGGGAGAGACGATTCGCGCCCGTAAACGTGTCACGCAACTTTCCATCCGAACCGCTGATCCGCCCGCCGTGCCGCCCGAGGTCCGCGCTGCCGTAGAGCAGCAGTGCCCGGACGCAGCCCGGCTCGTAGGGGTGGAACTGTGAGGATCGTCTACGAAGGCGCTCTCTTCCGCGCTGTCGGTGGAGGGCCGCGGCATTTCGCCGGCATGGCGCACGGGCTCGCAGACTTAAGCGCTGAGCTCACCCTGGTGCTTCCCCGTCCGTGTGCTCGAGACCTCGAGGACTCCCCGTACATGACCGTTCGACTCGCCGCCCCGGGCGGACGAGCTGCCCGGCAGGTTGCCTACGAGATGAGCAGGTGCGCGCTCTTCCTGCGTTGGTGGGTGACGGGTCGCCGAGTCGACCTGTGGATCTCGCGGCACTCGTTTCTCGGCCTCGGTCTGCTGCTGGCCCGTCTCGTTGCGCGGCGAGTCGTGCTCGAGGTGAACGGGCCAATCCGTGAGGAGATCGAGGCAAACCAGGGATCCCGCGTACTCGCCGCCCTCAGCGAGCGCCTCATGCTCATCCAGGCTCGGGCAAGCCACCTGGTGGTGGCCGTGACGCCCGGACTGCAGCAATACCTCTCGGCCCGAGTGCCGGGAGCGCGCTGCGAGGTCGTTGCAAACGGCGCGACCCCTCGGCAAGTCGGTAGGTCGCAGCGGCAAACTTCGGTACCGCTCGTGTTCGCCGGAGCGCTGACACCCTGGTACGAGCTAGAGGTTCCGCTGCAGGCGCTCCAACAGCTGCGGGCCAACGGCTTGGACCTGCGCCTGGACGTGCTCGGAGACGGTGCCCGGTTCGAAGAGTTGCAACAACTGGCGACAGAGCTGGGCGTCGGCGACCTGGTGCAATTCGTGGGCTGGGTCGACCCGCAGGCGGTGCAACAGCATCTGGACGGAGCCCGCGTCGGTCTGCTACCACTCCGGACGAAGCACGCCAGCTTGGACGCGGTGGGCTCGCCAATCAAGCTCTACGAGTACGTCGCCTCGGGGTTGCGAGTTGTCGGCACTGACATCGACGGCATCACGAACGCACCGGTCATGGACTCAGTCGACGTCTACGAACCCGGTGATCCGACATCGTGTGCGGCGGCCATCCGCGAAGCGCTGTCGCAGGCGGGGGGGCGACCCTTGCCCGAGGCCACCTGGTCTTGGTCGGCTCGCGCGGCAGAATTGCTAGAGCACGTGGGCAGTCTCGACGGCGAACGACCGCTCGCCGGATTCTCGGAACCGCCTAGAGCCGGGTAGCCGACCTGAGTGCAGGTACACGTCGACAGTCCAGCACTCGCCGGGCGTGCTGATCGACAACCGCGAACGGAAAGGCGTCGTGGTCTGTGAGCACGATGACAAGGTCGGCAGCTTGCACCTCCTCCGCCGTGACCTGTGCGCGCGTGATCCCAACCGGCATGCTGCCTTGAATGTGCGGGTCGGCCCCGCGCAGATGTGCCCCCATGCCACCAAGGAGCTCGCCGACCCGTACGGCTGGCGACTCTCGTGCATCGCCGGAGTTGCGCTTGTAGGCCAGCCCGAGCAGCAGGATGCGGGATCCGTTGACGGCCAGCTCGGCATCGTTCAGCATTGCTGCAGCACGCCGGGTTATGTAGTCCGGCATGTGATCGTTCACGTCGTTGGCCAATTCGACAAAGCGGAACGCGTGACCGAGCGAGCGCTTGATTTGCCACGACAGGTACGACGGGTCGATGGGGAGGCAATGTCCCCCAACCCCAGGACCGGGTGTGAAGCGCATGTACCCGAACGGCTTGGTCGACGCCGCGTCGATCGTATCCCAGATGTCGATGTCCAGGCCCCGAGCGAACATGGCCAACTCGTTGACCAGCGCGATGTTCACGTGCCGGAACGTGTTCTCGAGCAGCTTGCAAAACTCCGCCTCGAGCGGTGACCGGACCGCAACCGTGCGGTCAACGATGGGGTCGTAGAACCGTCGGACGGCGCGCAGAGACTCCTCGTCGATCCCCGAGACCACCTTGGGCGTCGTCACGAGGGTCCAGGTGGTGTTCCCAGGGTCGATACGTTCCGGGCTGTAGCCGAGGTGGAAGTCGGCACCGGGCACGAGGCCGGAGCCTTCCCCTAGCAGCGGCCCGACGAGGTCCCGGGTCGTGCCCGGGTAGGTGGTCGACTCCAGGACGACGAGGGTCCCTGGCCGCAGCAGTCGACTCAAGGACCTGCAGGCCTGCTCGACGTACGATAGGTCCGGATTGCCGTCCTTCAGTGGGGTCGGCACCGTCACAACCGCAACGTCGAAGTTGGTGCAGGCGTTGTAATCCGTGCTGGCCGTGTACCTGCCGTTGGCCCGGGCAGCAGCCAGCTGATCGTCGGTGACGTCGTCCACGAAGGAGACACCCAACGCCAGGCTCTCGACCCGGACTGCGTCGGTGTCGAGACCAATGACCTCCCAGCCGACCTCTGCCGCGCGCATGGCGAGCGGCAGCCCGACGTACCCCTGCCCGACCACGACGAGCTTTCCTCGGGGCTGGTCGGGTGGGGAGGCAGAGCCGTCATCAGGCACAGGTAGTGGCTCGGTACGGGAGGGAGACATGGTGACCACGGTGAATGCTACACAGCGTCACGCGACGTTACCCTCGATATGAGCTAGCGGGTCATGTGTGCCGGACCGTCCAGCAGGGCGGCCAGCACCTGGACGACCCGTTGCTCACCAAAGCCGGTGAGGCTGGCAACCCGCTGGTTTACGCTCATCCCCGTACGGGTCGCCGCTGCTTGTCGTTGCCTGGCGGTGGACTGCCGACCGAGCAGGCCGCGACAGACGTGGTCGACGATCTCGCCTACTGTCGCGGGCAACGCCGGCAACCACGTCGACCATTGCCGATAGGTCACGCCGGATGACGGTGTCCAACCGCCGCTCAGCGACTGGTGAGTCGTCCAGGAGGCGAGCATCCGGCTGGCAGATGTGTAAGAGTCCGCGGCGTCCGGCGGGCCGTCTGGGCGCGGCCACTCGAATGGACGCTGACCCATGCAGTTGCTGTAGTAGACGAGAGCGTTGGCGAAGTCGTCCGCAGCCTGCGGCGGGTGCACCTGAACTCCCAGTGCTCGGTGGGTCGCCGTCGTGTCCTCCTGGGGGGTTCGGACCTTGGCACCCACCGCCGCCTGGAAGTCCGGG
>JALYQN010000303.1 GCA_030855835.1 Actinomycetota bacterium
GGGTACGGCCGGGGTGGTTCGTGCAGACCCACACCCACCCCGAGCTGGTGGGGCGCAACCTGTTGGAGATCCTGCACCGCGGCGACTCCGCGCCGAACGGGATGGGGCGGCAGGGGATGCCCCGCGAGCCGGCGGCGCGGGCGCTGGACCGGTACGAGCTCGCGCACGCCGCCGAGCAGCGCTTCGAGTCGCTCTCGGGGGGGCAGCAGGCGCGCTTCCAGATCCTGCTGCTGGAGCTGTCCGGGGCGACGTTGCTGCTGCTCGACGAGCCGACCGACAACCTCGACGTGCAGAGCGCCGAGGCGCTGGAGGACGGCCTGGAGCGCTTCGAGGGCACGGTGCTGGCGGTCACGCACGACCGCTGGTTCACCCGCTCGTTCGACCGGTTCCTGGTCTTCGGCGCGGACGGCTCGGTGTACCAGGCCGACGAGCCGGTCTGGGACGAGGGACGGGTGCAGCGCGCCCGCTGACCACCCACCCCCTCCACGCATTGCGAGACAGCTGGGGCCGACCGGACGACCACAGCGCCTCGATGCGTGCCGGTGGGGTGGCCGTCAGGCGAAGCGCTTGTCGCGCGGGACGAAGTCGCGGGTGCGCTCGCCGGTGTAGATCTGCTTCGGCCGGGCGATGCGCTGGTCCTTGTCGTCGACCAGCTCGCGCCACTGGGCCAGCCAGCCTGCGGTGCGGGGAATGGCGAACAAGACGGTGAACATCTCCGGTGGGAAGCTCAGCGCCTCGTAGATGAGGCCCGAGTAGAAGTCGACGTTGGGGTACAGCTTGCGCGTGACGAAGTACTCGTCCTCCAGCGCGATCTTCTCCAGCTCTACGGCGATCTCGAGCAGGGGATTGACGCCGGTGACCTCGAACACCTCGTCGCAGGCCTTCTTGATGATCTTCGCCCGCGGGTCGTAGTTCTTGTAGACGCGGTGGCCGAAGCCCATCAACCGCTCGTCGCCGTTCTTCACCCCGGTGATGAAGTCGGGCACGTTCTGCACCGAGCCGATCCGGCGCAACATCCGCAGCACCGCCTCGTTTGCACCGCCGTGCAGCGGTCCGAACAGTGCCGCGATTCCTGCCGACAGCGCGGAGTACGGGTCGACCTGGCTGGACCCCACCGACCGGACCGCGTTGGTCGAGCAGTTCTGCTCATGGTCTGCATGCAGGATGAACAAGACCTCCAGCGCCTTGGTGAGCCGCTCGTCGGCGGCGAACCTCTGCTCGCTCATCTTGAACAGCATCGCGAGGAAGTTCTCGGAGTAGCTGAGCTCGTTGTCCGGGTAGACGTACGGCTTTCCCTGCGCGTGGCGGAAGGCCCAGGCGCCCAGCGTCGGCATCTTCGCAATGAGCCGCACCATCTGGATGTGCCGGTTGCTGACGTCGGAGATGTTCCGGGACTCGGGGTAGAACGTCGACAGCGCACCGACCGAGGCGAGAAGCATTCCCATCGGGTGCGCGTCGTAGCGGAACCCCTGCATGAAGGTCTTCACGTTCTCGTGCACGAAAGTGTGGTAGGTGATCTCGTGCACCCAGGACTCGTACTGCTGCTTGTCCGGAAGCTCGCCGTGGATCAGGAGGTAGGCCACCTCGAGGTACGTCGAGTCCTCGGCGAGCCGCTCGATCGGGTAACCGCGGTACTCCAGCACCCCCCGATCACCGTCGATGTAGGTGATCGAGCTGCGACAGGACGCGGTGTTGGTGAACCCGGGGTCGTAGACGGCCACTCCGGGTTCGTCCTCGTCGGTCCGAATCCTCCCCAGGTCGGTGGCGCGGATCGTACCGTCGGTGAGCGGCAGCTCGTACTCGCGTCCGGTCCGGCTGTCGCGGACGGAGAGGGACTCTGTCACGCGGGTCAACCTACGGTGCGGTCGGCGAGCAGTCGAGTTGGCTGTCCACGGATGGCTGCGGGGTTTTGACCCCCGAGTCGTGCCGCCGGTACGCTGGGCGGTCGTCCATGGTTGCGGTCTCGGATCAGCGACTGCCGGCGACACCTCAACTGGTCCGACAAGGATCTTGGTCTGACAAGGGATGCCCATCACCGTGCGCACGTACAGCCCGAAGCCCGCCGACGTGGACCGTCGGTGGCACGTCATCGACGCTACCGACGTCGTGCTCGGCCGTCTCGCCGTCCAGACCGCCATCTTGCTGCGTGGCAAGCACAAGCCGATGTTCGCCCCGCACGTCGACACCGGCGACTTCGTCGTGATCGTCAACGCCTCCAAGGTCGCGCTGGCCGGAGACAAGGGCACGTCGAAGCTCGCGTACCGGCACTCGGGTTACCCGGGTGGGCTCTCGTCGATCACCGTCGGTGAGCTGCTCGCCAAGGACCCGCGTCGCGCGGTGGAGAAGGCGGTGCGGGGCATGCTGCCGAAGAACCGGCTCGGCCGGCAGCTGCTGGGCAAGCTCAAGGTGTACGGCGGCCCTGAGCACCCGCACACAGCCCAGCAGCCCCGGCCCTTCGAGATCACCCAGATCGCTCAGTGAGGAACATCGTGGCCTCTGACTTGACGCCAGGCAGCACCGCGGGCAGCGCCGGCACCGACCCGACCGCCAGCTCGGGCGAGGCCGAGTTCGAGGTGGGCGCGGATGGTGTGGCGTACAGCTCGGAGAGTGCGCCGGCCCCGGGAACCCCGCCGCGCCCGGCGACGATCGTCCCGGCAGCCGCGACCGGGCGCCGCAAGGAGGCGGTGGCCAGGGTACGGATCGTTCCCGGCAGCGGGCAGTGGACGATCAACGGTCGCACCCTCGATGCCTACTTCCCGAACAAGCTGCATCAGCAGACGGTCTCCGAGCCGTTCGTCCTCACCGACCTCGCCGACCGCTTCGACATCACGGCCCGCATCCACGGCGGCGGCATGACCGGCCAGGCGGGCGCGTTGCGCCTCGGCGTGGCGCGAGCACTCAACGAGATCGACGCCGAGGCGAACCGGGCCTCGCTCAAGAAGGCCGGGATGCTGACCCGGGACGCCCGGGTCAAGGAGCGCAAGAAGGCCGGGCTCAAGAAGGCCCGCAAGGCTCCGCAGTACTCCAAGCGCTGACCACCGCGGTGGCCCGCCTTTTCGGCACCGACGGGGTCCGCGGCGTCGCCAACGTCGACCTCACCGCCGAGCTGGCCCTCGACTTGTCCGTGGCCGCCGCGCACGTGCTGAGCGAGCGGGGCGCCTTCGCCGACCACCGTCCGATCGCCGTGGTCGGCCGGGATCCCCGCGCCTCGGGTGAGTTCCTCGAAGCCGCGGTGGTGGCCGGTCTGGCCAGCTCTGGCGTCGACGTGCTCCAGGTCGGGATCCTCCCCACGCCGGGGATCGCCTACCTCACCGCCGCCACCGGTGCCGACCTCGGGGTGGTGCTGTCGGCCAGCCACAACGACATGCCAGACAACGGCCTCAAGTTCCTGTCCCGCGGCGGGGTGAAGCTCGACGACGCCACCGAGGCCGCCGTCGAGCTGCGGCTGGGCGAGCCGTGGCAGCGCCCGACCGGCGCCGCGGTCGGGCGGGTACGCCCGCTGACCGGCGGCCTCGACCGCTACGTGGGCCACCTCGTCGCCACCGTGCCGGACGACGCGTCCCCGGCCC
>JALYQN010000129.1 GCA_030855835.1 Actinomycetota bacterium
CGGCAGGACGACGTCGCAGCGGATCGCTGCGTCCCGGCTGATGTGGTCGGCCGCGCTCATCGGGTCGGACGCAGCGGCGCGCCGGCGAACACCCGCAGACCCTCCTCGGGCGCCACCGCGGCCTGGAAGCCCAGGCCCTCCCTGGCCGCGTCGGGTGCGGCGACCACGTGGCGTACGTCGGCGGCTCGGTGCTCCCCCGTCACCACCGGACGCGGGCCGCCGACGGCTTCGGCGAGCGCGTCGGCCAGCTGGCCGATGGTGCGCGGCTGTCCCGAGCACACGTTGTACGGGGTGAGGCCAACCGGGTGGTCGGCAAGCCGGCCCAGAGCGGCGACGTTGGCCCGGGCCACGTCGGCCACGTGCACGAAGTCGCGCATCTGGCCGCCGTCCTCGAACACCCGTGGCGCCTGTCCCCGGGCCATCGCGGAGCGGAACACCGCCGCCACCCCCGAGTACGGTGTGTCGGCCGGCATGCCTGGGCCGTAGACGTTGTGGTAGCGCAGAGCAATGCACCTGCCGTCGGTCAACGTCGACCACGCCTGGGCGTACTGCTCCTGCGCGACCTTCGAGACCGCGTAGCTGCTCCGCGGCCGGATCGGGGCCGACTCCGGCACCAGACCCCAGCTGAGCAAGGCGGAGCAGCGCGGACAGCGCGGGTCGAACCGACCGGCGTCGAGATCGTCGCCGCGACGCGGCAGCGGGGTCACCTCCCCGTGGTCGGGGCAGGTGTAGCGACCTTCGCCGTAGACGACCATCGACGATGCCAGCACCAGCGCACGCACCCCGGCGCGCGCCATCGCCGCGAGCAGCACCGCGGTGCCCAGGTCGTTGTGCGCGGCGTATCCGGGCAGGTCCTGCGCGTCGACACCGTTGCCGACCATCGCGGCCTGGTGGCACACCACGTCGGTGCCGGGCAGCACCGCGTCGAGGCCGGTCGCGTCGCGTACGTCGAGGCGCTGCACCCCGGCGGGCAGGTCGGTCCCGGGCAGGTGTGCCTTGTCCAACAGCACATCGACGCCCACGATGTCGTGACCGGCAGCGGCGAGGCGCTCGGCCACCTGGCCGCCGATGAACCCCGCGGCCCCGGTGAGCAGCACCCTCACGGCAGCTCGACCGGGAGCGTCATGCCGTCCAGGGCGTGCGAGCACTGGCAGTCGCGGTCCACCGGTGCCGACGCGGCCACCGAGCGCAGCAGCACACGGAGGCGTTCGGTGTTCTCGGCGAAGACACGGAACACCTCGGCCTGGTCGACGCCCTGGCCGGTCTCGAGCCCGGCGTCCAAGTCGGTGACCAGCGCCACCGCGCAGTAGCACAGTGCCAGCTCCCGGGCGAGCACCGCCTCGGGGTGGCCGGTCATGTTCACCAACGACCAGCCCTGCGCGGCGTACCACTGCGACTCGGCGCGGGTCGAGAACCGCGGGCCCTCGATGACCACCATCGCCCCGCCGTCCACGACGTCCTGCCCACCGGCGCGACTGGCGCCGAGGACGTGCTGGCGCAGTCGTCCGCAGTAAGGGTCGGCGAAGCCGACGTGGCACGCGCCCTCGTCGAAGTACGTCTGCACCCGCGAGGAGGTGCGGTCGACCAGCTGGTCGGGGACGACGACGGTCCCAGGTCCCAGCTCGGGGCGCAGCGAGCCCACCGCGCAGGGCGCAATGACCTGCCGGACCCCCAGAGCGCGCAGCGCCCACAGGTTGGCGCGGTAGTTCACCCGATGCGCCGGGTAGGCGTGACCCGCGCCGTGCCTGGGCAGGAAGGCCACCGACCGAGCACCCGCGTCGGCGCCCACGCCGCCCTCCCCGTCCAGGTCCAGCGTGCCGAGCGACACCGGCGCCGACGGTGCACCGTACGGCGTGTCGACCTCGACCTCGGTGACGTCGGCGAGGAACTCGTAGAAGCCGGAGCCGCCGATCACGGCGACGTCGGCGCTCTGGTCGGCTGGCGGGCTCACGAGAGGCGAGTCTGCCACCGGCCCGGGCGCGTCCGCCCGGCCATGAGTGCGTTGTCTAGGCTCGGCATCGTGCGTGTCACCCACTACCTCGACTGGCTGCTCGACAAGAGCGTCGTGCTCGGCTACTCCCGGATCGGGCCGGCGGTGCGCCAGGCGTGGTGGCCGACCGACCCCGCGCCGGATGCGCTCGTCGGCCGGCACGTCGTCGTCACCGGGGCCAGCTCGGGACTCGGTGCGGCCACCGCCACCGGCTGCGCGCGGCTCGGTGCAACGGTGCACATGGTGGGACGCAACAGCTCTCGCCTGGACAAGGCGGCCGACAAGATCCGCGCCGCGGTCGCGGCGGACTCGTCCCGGCCGGCCGACCTCGTCGTCGAGCAGTGCGACGTCAGCGACCTCGACGCGGTCCGGGAGTGGGCCGCCGACCTGACTGGTCGGGTCGAACGGCTGCACGCGCTGGTGCACAACGCCGGCGCGCTGCCGCCGGAGCGGACAGAGACGCCACAGGGGCACGAGATGGTGCTCGCCACGCATGTGCTCGGTCCGTGCCTGCTCACCCACCTGCTCCGGCCCCGGCTGGCGGCCGACGGTGACGCCAGAGTGGTCTGGGTGTCGTCCGGAGGCATGTACACCCAGCCACTGGACACCGACGACATCGAGTCGCGCGAGCGGACTTGGTCCGGCGCCCAGGCGTACGCCCGCACCAAGCGGATGCAGGTCGTCCTGGCCCAGATGTGGGCCGATCGGTTCCGCGTCGATCACATCGCGGTGCATGCGATGCACCCCGGCTGGGCCGACACTCCGGGCGTGCTTGCGTCCATCCCCCGTTTCCACCGGATAGCCGGCCCGCTGCTGCGGGACCCGGAGGTGGGCGCAGACACCGTCGTATGGCTGGTCGCGGCGCCGGGGGGGTCGGTGACGGCCGGGGCGAGCGGGGTCTTCTGGCACGACCGGCGCCCGCGCCCGATTGTCTACGCGCCCTGGCAGAAAGAGAGTCCGGGCGAGCGGGCTCGGCTGTGGCAAGCCGTCAGCGATGCGATCGGGGTCGACGCGACGTGACCTCGCCGGCCCCCGAGCCGGCTTACCGGACCCGACGCCCGGAAGCGGTCGCCGTTGCCATCGCCATCGCAGGCCTGGTCGTGGCGTTCACCATCGAGGCCTGGGGGCCGTGGGACGACGTGCACGCCTGGCTGGATCCGCTGTCGGCCTACCTCGAGCCGACGCTCGGTCCGGGCGTGCTGCTTGCGGTGGGGGTGGCAGCAGCCGTCGCCGGGTACGGTCCCGCGCTGGCAGAGCGGCTGCCGTGGGGTCGGCTGCTGCTCGCCACCTGGATCGCCGGCCTGGCCTGGTCGGTCAGCCTGGCACTGATGCGTGGCTGGTCCGGCATCGCGGACCCGCTGACCAACGAGCACGAGTACCTCGTCGACGTGCCGCGCATCAACGACCTGACCGCGGTGGTCCCGGGGTTCGTGGACAGGATCGACAGCTCGGACGCCACCAACTGGGTCACGCACGTGGCCGCGCACCCGCCGCTGACGTTCTTGTGCTTCTTGTGGCTGGACCGGATCGGGCTGGGCGGACCGGTGTGGGGAGGCGTGGTGATCACGCTG
>JALYQN010000130.1 GCA_030855835.1 Actinomycetota bacterium
CGGTGCGCCGGTTCGGGCACATCGGCGCCGAGGCCGGACCCGCCTCCGCCGTTGGGAGGAGCGGTGTCTCGTTCCTTCGGTCCGTCCACGACGCATCGGCGGTCCATAGGCTGGGTTGTGTGATCAGCACCGCCCTGCGCTCTGTCTGGGCCGAGCCCCGCGCCGCGGACGCTCCCGCACGGGTGTGGCGGGACTGGGTGCTGGTCGGCGTACCGATGGTGACAGCGCTGCTCGAAGGAGTTTTTCGAGAAGATGTCACCTGGCGGCCGTTCGCGACGATCGTGGCGGTCGGGCTCGCGCCGGTGCTGCTGTGGCGACGTACCCACCCGTTGGCATGCGTCGTTGTGGCCTTCGGCACCGGGATGGTGTTGGGCCTGGCGAGCCTGGCCGGTGGGGTCCCAACCGTCGGCCTCAACACGATGATCTACATCCTGGTGCTCGTCTACGCGCTGGTCCGCTGGGGCTCAGGGCGCGAGATCGTGATCGGGCTGGCGGTGGTGCTGGTCGCTGCGATATTTGCCACCGTCACCGACTACACCGGGCTGGCCGACGTCAGCGGCGGGTTCGCCATCCTGCTGGCGGCAGCGGCCAGCGGAGCAGCGTCCCGCTACCGCGCCGAGAGCTGGCGCCGGGCGCTGGACCAGATCCGCAGCCAGGAGCGGGTCGGCCTCGCGCGCGAGCTGCACGACATGGTCGCCCACCACGTCTCAGCAATCGCTGTGCAGGCCCAGGCGGGGCGAACGCTGGCCGGGAAGCGACCTGAAGCGGCGCTTGAGGCACTGTCGGTCATCGAGGGGGAGGCGTCGCGGACGCTGGCGGAGATGCGGGCGATGGTCCGGGTGCTACGCGACGCAGCGGCGGCCGAGTACGCCCCCCAACCCGTCGTCTCCGATCTGATGTCCCTCGCACGTCACGACCCGGTCCCGGTCGTCGACGTGGAGTTGGTCGGTGACCTTGCCGGACTTCCGCTCCAGGTCGACGCCGCGATCTACCGGCTGGCGCAGGAGGCGCTGACCAACGCCCTGCGGCATGCCCGCAACGCCTCGCGTGTAGAGATCCGGCTCGCCGAGGGCGCAGGAAGGCTTCGGCTACGCGTGACCGACGACGGCCAGATCGACCCGGCGCGGCCGGCGAGCCACGGCTTCGGGCTGCTGGGGATGACCGAGCGGGTGCAACTGCTCGGCGGCACGCTACGCGCCGGGCCGGCGCCCGAGGGCGGGTGGGCGGTCGACGCCGAGCTGCCGACGCAGGTACGCCGATGACGGTGCGCGTGCTGGTGGCCGACGACCAAGATCTGGTGCGCACCGGCCTGTCGATGATCCTTGACGCCCAGCCCGACATCGAGGTCGTCGGACAAGCCGCCAACGGCCACGCCGCGGTCGAGCTGGCGCGTCTGCTCCGCCCTGACGTGTGCCTGGTCGACATCCGGATGCCCGGGCTCGACGGCATCGAGGTGACCGAGCTCCTCGCAGGGCAGGGCGTGCCGGACCCGATCGCAGTGGTGGTGATCACCACGTTCGACCTGGACGAGTACGTCCACGGCGCGCTTCAAGCCGGCGCCCGAGGATTTCTGCTCAAGGACGCCGGGCCGGAGCTGCTTGTCCAGGCCGTGCACGCCGCCGCCGTCGGCGATGCCCTGATCGCGCCGAACATCACCCGGCGGCTGCTAGCCACCCTCGCCGCGAGGGCACCGTCGACACGACCCACCCAACCGATCGAGCCGCTCACCGCACGCGAGGAGCAGGTACTGGCGCTGGTCGCCCGCGGCCGCACGAACGCCGAGATCGCCGCCGAGCTCTTCATCGGCTTGACCACCGCCAAGACCCACGTCGCAAGCCTGCTGACCAAGATCGGCGTCCGCAACAGGGTCGAGATCGCGATGTGGGCCTACGACACCAGCCGGGTCGGGGACTGAACCCAGGTAGACCTCCGCGCAGGGAGCGACGAGCATCCTCACGCTTGCCGCCATCGACGAAGCGGCCGCACGGAGGTCTGCGTCAGACTGTCATGAGCCGACGCACGGCCTCACGCACGAGCAAGCGGATCAAATCCCCCATGCATAGCCCCGGTCAGGGCATTCGCACGGGCAGTCGAATGTCACCGCAAGTCGAAGCCTTCTCGGTCCAGCTCGCGGGCCACACACTCACCGGTCCCGCGCACGCGCGGGCCGTCCCAGGGCAGGAACCCGCTGCGGCGCAGCTGAGAGCCCGCGAGCGGCGGCAGCCAGCCGTCCCGCAGAGGATCGGACGCCGGTGGAACTTCAGGAACCCTTCCCATGGCTAAGCACCCAGCCGATCCAGTCCTACCGCCGCCGGACCCATCGTCGAGCGCAAGCAGTGGACTGAGGCCTAGCGGCTTGCGGGACCGGGACGATGCGCTGGCAGGCGGACACCAGGCGCCACGCGGCGATGAACACCTACCACCGGTCAGCCCGGACAGCGAGCACCCAACCGGCGCCTCGGAAGACACCGCCCCAGGCTAGCTATCGCCGGATTGAGCTACGCCGCCCGCGGCGGCTCAGCGCTTCACGATCGACTCTAGACACAGTGAATCGTGCCAGACGCTGACTGCGTCAGTAGTGACGGCGTCAGGTGCGTCGTCAGAGCGTGACCGCGTCTCTATACGATGCAGTGGGCAGAGATCTGCACCGTGCCGCCTACCGTCTCTTCGGCTACCGTCTGTGCCGTCCGATCATCGTGATGCATTGTCGCCGTTATCCTTGTTGAAGCCAGGGCCCATACTGCGCGAAACCTCCGGGGGCCCAGTCGCTAGCGCGCGTGCTGCCCGAGTAAAAGCCGAGTCGAACGTGCGGGGTTGGCCGTCGAAGGCACTCTTGCGGCAGGGACAGTGAAATGGTGTCGCGTCGCATGCTCCATCGCACCCTCATGTGCGGACATCGGACTCGATCAGCTGGAGCATCGCTGAAGGGAACGGTGCGACGGAGTATGGTTCTGTACTCATTCCCAATCCAATGCGTGAACACCATGTAGTCGCGGTTATCCCGGCGCCGCGTGTCGACAACCAGGAAGGCGTCGGCGATCCTGTTGCGCTTCAGTTCCGCGAACTTCACCCTGGCTACGACCGCGGATGCTCGGTTACCTCCAGCCAGTCGTGTGATCTCTCCGCCCCTAAACCCGTCGTGGCGGGGGTCTCTTCGGTTCCACGACTCCGCTTCCGCCGGCGAGGCCAGCAGCACGAAGGCGATGACTGTAAGCGCAAGGCCAAGCAGGCGTCTCATGAGGTAGCGATCGACGTAGTCACCGGGCGAGACTATCTCTGCGGATGCGCCGGCCCGCGAACGCCGTGTCCGGTGGCCATCCAGCGGGGTGATGCGGCCTCGCTCTCTTCCCCCCGGTGTCGACAGAGGTCTCGCGCCCGCCCGGCGCCATACGCGCCGACACAGATGGTGACGGCAGGACAATGGCGAACCTTGGAGGCCTGCTGCTCTCCCCGCGCAGGGAGTTTGAGCAGGCCGAGCGGTGGTTGCGCGGGGAGCTCGAGGCGTCCCGTAAGCCCCGTCCGGTCGACGTTCCGGGACGGGGGCACTTTCCGGGGGGTCGGAAGACCGCCGCCGTGCTGACGATGACGCAGACCGAGTAGAGGCCGGCGAGCGCGTTGACACTCGCATCGATGGCGGCAGAGGTCCTGCGACTGAACCGATAGCTCGCTCGGACCTCTTGATCAGCGGGTTTGGGTTCGACCCCGGCAACAGGACGTGGCCGTGCCGCGCTTGACCGCTGAGCGGTCAGGCTCCCTCCCGGTTACGGACGGCTGGGCCACAGGCGTCGGTTGAGCGCGTCCTCGAGCCGCGCCACTGTGATGACATCACCGTAAGTCTTGCCTGCCAAGAGGTCGTAGACAGTCGTGTGGGCGAGGTCTGCGTCAGCGGCCACCGCTCTACGACTCTGCCCCTCTAAGGCGATCTGCAACGCGACCGCGATGGACTTTGCGACGTGCGCCTCGGGTGGGGCGCCTGAAACCAGTCGACCTTGCGGCCACGGTCCTCCCGCCGCTAGCCACTCAGCTGGCCGAATCTGTTGTCTGCGTCGCACCACGCGGCGACGCTAGCGAAGGCCGTGAACACACTGGCACACACCTCCTAGT
>JALYQN010000306.1 GCA_030855835.1 Actinomycetota bacterium
GGCGGGGTAGCTCAGGTGGTCAGAGCACACGGCTCATAATCGTGGTGTCGCGGGTTCGAGTCCCGCCCCCGCTACGCACCCGCCCGACCCGTCCGTCCGCACCCACGACGGCCGGCCCGTACGACAGAGAGCAGCGCGCCATGGCCAGGAGCACCGATGTCCGCCCGAAGGTCACCTTGGCCTGCACCGAGTGCAAGGAGCGCAACTACATCACCAAGAAGAACCGCCGCAACGACCCCGACCGGCTGGAGCTGAAGAAGTACTGCCCCCGGGACAAGCGGCATACCGTGCACCGCGAGACGCGCTGACGCCTCGGTGCCGCTCGACAAGGGGCTCGCGGGCCGGACCTTCCCGCCGACCCGGCCGCACGACGTGAGCCGGCACGAGGTCCGCCAGTTCGCCGCGGCCATCGGCGAGACCGACCCGCTGCACCACGACGTCGAGGCGGCCCGCGCTCGCGGGTACCCGGACCTCCCGGCCCCGGTCACGTTCCCGATCGTGGTGGCGTTCGAGGCCATGGGTGCGCTGCTGCAGCACCCCGAAGTCGGCATCCAGCTGCGCCATGTCGTGCACTCCGCGCAGCGGTTCGACTCGGCCCGCCCGGTCCGCGCCGGAGACGTCCTCACCGCCACCCTCACGGTCGAACAGGTCCGTACGGCGGCAGGCACCGATCTGATCACCACTCGCAGCGACATCGCGACCGTTGGCGGCGAGCACGTCTGCAGTGCGTACGCCACGTTGGCGCACCGTGCCCCATGAGCCTGCCGCAGTGGGAGCAGGGCGCCGAGCTGCCCGCGCAGACGTACCGGGTGACCCGGGCCGACCTCGTCGCCTACGCCGGCGTGAGCGGTGACCACAACCCCATCCATTGGTCCGACCGGATCGCGACCGCGGTGGGACTGCCGGGGGTGATGGCGCACGGCATGTACACGATGGCCCTGGGTGCCCGTGCCCTGACCGCGTGGGCGGGTGACCCTGGGCGGGTCCGTGCGTACGGCGTCCGCTTCACCCGCCCGGTGATCGTCCCCGACGACGACACCGGCGTCGACGTCGTCGTACGGGGTGTGGTCGGACCAGCCGAAGCCGCGGGAGTCCGGATCGAGCTCACTGTCAGCTGCGGCGGCAGCAGTGTGCTGGGCCGGGCCGGCGCGCTCGTCGCTCTCGACGCCCAGCGCGCCTCGGCCGATGGCTGAGCCGGTCCGGCTTGCCGACCTGACCACCGTCCGGCTCGGGGGGCAAGCCGACGACGTGGTCGAGGCGACTGACGAGCAGACCCTGGTCGACAGCGTTGCCCGGGCCGACGCCAGCGGCATCCCTGTACTGGTGGTCGCCGGTGGCAGCAACCTCGTCGTCGCCGACGGCCCGGTGCCGGGGCGGGTGGTGCTGGTGCGGACCGGCGGCCTGGCGGTCGAGCCAGATCAGGACGGCAGCGTCGGCCTCCGGGTCGCGGCGGGTGAGGACTGGGACGCTCTGGTCAGGCGCGCTGTCGGCTCCGGCTGGGCAGGGGTGGAGGCGCTGTCCGGGATCCCTGGTTCGGTCGGGGCCACGCCGGTACAGAACGTCGGCGCGTACGGCCAGCAGGTGGCCGACACCCTGGCATGGGTGCGCACCTGGGACCGGGTCGAGCGGCGACACCACACGCTCGCCGCCACCGACTGCGGCCTCGGCTACCGCACCAGCAGGTTCAAGCGCGAGCCCGAGCGCTGGCTGGTGCTGGAGGTGGGTTTCCGGCTGCCGCGCGGCGAGCTGTCTGCACCGGTCCGGTACGTCGAGCTGGCCCGCCGGCTCGGAGTCGAGCCGGGCGAGCGCCGCCGGCTGGACGCAGTCCGCCAGGCGGTGCTCGAGCTGCGCCGGGCAAAGGGCATGGTGCTCGACCCGGCCGACCACGACACCTGGAGCACCGGCTCGTTCTTCATCAACCCCGTGCTGGATCCTGCCGGCGCCGAGCGGCTCCCGGCGGCCGCGCCACGGTGGCGGCAACCCGACGGCCGGGTGAAGACCAGCGCCGCCTGGCTCATCGAGCAGGCCGGAATCGCCAAGGGCCACCGCAGTGGGGCGGCCCGGATCTCGTCCAAGCATCCGCTGGCGCTGACCAACAGCGGCGGCGCCACCACCGCCGACCTGCT
Source organism: Actinomycetota bacterium (assembly GCA_030855835.1). Classification (GTDB taxonomy): domain Bacteria; phylum Actinomycetota; class Actinomycetes; order Propionibacteriales; family Nocardioidaceae; genus JACCVL01. The sequence goes on from JALYQN010000306.1 coordinate 2,127, forward strand.
GTGTCTGGCGCGCGAGGTGCGAGACCGGGTAGGCGAACGGTTCGGCATCGAGCTGGTCAACGAGCCGGTTCTGGTGGGCTGCTCGCTGTAACCCGCAGTCCTCGCTGCTCAGGCGGGGTCGGTGGCAAGCCAGGCGTCGATCCCGCGCAGCAACCGGGTCCGGACGTCTTCTGGCGCCAGGGAGCTGCGCACCGACATCCGGGCCAGCTCAGCGAGGGTGCCATCGTCAAGGTCGTACGCGGCGCGGGCCACCGCGTACTGGCCGGCCAGCCGGGACCCGAACAGCAACGGGTCGTCGGCTCCGAGGGCGACCGGCACCCCGGCGGCCAGCAGAAGGGGCAGCGGGACCTCCTCGATCGTGGCGTAGACGCCAAGGGCCACGTTGGAGACCGGGCACACCTCGAGCGGGATGCCGGCGTCGACCACCCGGGCGAGCACCGCAGGATCCTCGACACAGCGGACACCGTGCCCGAGCCGGTCGGCGTGCAGCGCGCTGAGGCAGGCCGCAGCGCTGCCGGCGCCGCGCAGCTCACCGCCGTGTGGGAGGCTTGCCAGCCCGGCCC
>JALYQN010000144.1 GCA_030855835.1 Actinomycetota bacterium
GGCCGGCCCGCCAAGATGTTGGCGAGCTCGTCGACCAGCCGGTCGGCGCGCTCGGCACGGTGCAGGTGAAGACCCAAGCAGACCCCCACGGCCGGCATGACGAGGACAGCAGCTGGTGATCAGCGACGTGGCACGGACACTAGCGGCACCCACCCCCACTGGCGGGCAGGCCGGCGCAGCCTGTGGACGGCCACTGCAGGCTGTTGTCGCCACCGGCCGAAGTTGCGGCATCAGAGGCGCCGCTCACCGATAAGGCGCTCACCGATGAGGCGCTCACCGATAAGGCGCTCACCGATGAGGCGCAGGGGCCGATGACCCGCCACGCCCAGACCTCACCGTCGACGAGCCAGCCACCGTCCTGGGGAAGGGGCGCACGCCGGGGGCTACCGGCAAGTAAAATGACCACCAGACATGAGGCACGGAGAGGATGCGGCGTGAGCATCGATGTGACCGAGCAGGACGCACCGCGCACCGAGACCAGCGGCACCCGCGAGGTCAGTGAGCGCGAGGCGCGTGAGGTTGCCGAGGCGGCCCGCGAGACGCAGTGGACCCGGCCGAGCTTCGCCAAGGAGCTGTACCTCGGTCGCTTCGAGCTGTCGCTGATCCACCCGCATCCCCGTACACCCCCCGACGACCGCGTCCGCGGGGACGAGTTCCTGGCCCGGTTGCGGACCTACTGCGAGACGCTCGACGGCGGGCTGATCGAGCGCCAGGACCGCATCCCCGACGAGTACATCAACGGCTTTGCCGAGCTCGGGGTGTTCGGCATCAAGATCCCGCGCGAGCACGGCGGCCTCGGGTTGTCGATGCTGTACTACGGCAAGGCCCTGATGTTGCTCGGGTCGGTACACCCGAGCATCGGCACGCTGGTGTCGGCGCACCAGTCGATCGGTGTGCCCGAGCCGGTCAAGATGTTCGGCACCGCCGAGCAGAAGCAGGCGTTCCTGCCTCGTTGCGCCTCCGGCGCGGTGTCTGCCTTCCTGCTCACCGAGCCCGACGTCGGATCCGACCCGGCTCGCATGGGCGCGACCGCGACCCCGGTCGACGACGGCTCGGCGTACCTGCTCGACGGGGTCAAGCTGTGGACGACCAACGGGGTGATCGCCGAGCTGCTGATCGTGATGGCTCGGGTGCCGGCGGGCGACGGGCACCGCGGTGGGATCAGCGCGTTCGTCGTCGAAGCCGACTCCCCCGGCATCACGGTGGAGAATCGCAACGCCTTCATGGGCCTGAGGGGCATCGAGAACGGCGTCACCCGTTTCCACCAGGTGCGGGTGCCGACCGAGAACCGGCTGGGTAGGGAGGGCGATGGGCTGAAGATCGCGCTGACCACGCTCAACACCGGGCGACTGTCCATCCCCGCCCTGTGCGCGGCGGGCGGCAAGTGGTGCCTCAAGATCGCGCGGGAGTGGTCCTCGCAGCGGGTGCAGTGGGGCCGGCCGGTGGGTGCCCATGCCGCGGTCGCGCACAAGTTGTCGTTCATCGCCGCGACCACCTTCGCGCTGGAGGCGGTGCTGGACCTGTCGTCCGAGCTGGCAGACGCCGGCACCAAGGACATCCGCATCGAGGCCGCGCTGGCCAAGCTGTGGGCCAGCGAGATGGGGTGGCAGATCGCGGACGAGCTGGTGCAGATCCGAGGTGGCCGGGGCTACGAGACCGCCGACTCACTGGCCGCGCGCGGCGAACGCGCCGTTCCCGCCGAGCAGGTCCTGCGCGACCTGCGGATCAACCGGATCTTCGAGGGTTCGACCGAGATCATGCGGCTGCTGATCGCCCGGGAGGCCGTCGACGCCCACCTTGCTGCGGCCGGCGCCCTGGCCTCAGCAGACGCCGACCTGGGTGCCAAGGCGCGAGCGGCGGTCCAGGCCAGCGGTTCCTACGCCCGGTGGCTGCCCAAGCTGGTCGTCGGCGAAGGCGCCGTCCCCACGTCGTACGCGGAGTTCGGCCGACTGGCCCGCCACCTGCGCTACGTCGAGCGGTCGTCGCGCAAGCTCGCCCGCCAGACCTTCTACGGCATGAGCCGCTGGCAGGCTGGTCTCGAGCACCGGCAAGG
>JALYQN010000228.1 GCA_030855835.1 Actinomycetota bacterium
CATTCCGATGCCACAGAGCCAGGTCAGGCTCACCCGACGCGGACTGTTCCTTGCCCGTTCGGACTTCTGGTGGGAAGCACAGCGGGTGGCCGGGGAAGCGGATGGACTGGCGAAGTACACCGACATCGACGTACTGCGCCGGGAGAAGCGACGTCAGGAGCGACTCGAAGCAGCCGGCGTGCGCGTCGTTCGCTGGACCTGGGACGACATCTATCGTCCGGGTCCGGCCCGGCGTACCGGAGCTCGCCTCCGACGGATCCTGGGCCTCGCCGCCTGACTCGCTCACTTTGCCCCTCGGGTGGTCCCGGGAACTGGACAAAACGGGCGCTGCCGTCGCCACCCCGAGGGCAAAGTCAGCGGGAGAGGGCGTCGATCTGGGCGACCTCGCCGGGCGTCAGCTCGAAGTCGAACAGGGCCAGGTTGGCCGCCAGCCGGTCCCGGTGGGCCGACTTGGGGATCACCACTATGTCGTGCTCGAGGTGCCAGCGCAGCACCACCTGCTCCGGCGTACGCCGATGCGCATCGGCGATCCGCACGATCACCGGATCCGCGGCGGCGCCGCCCTCGAGCGGGCTGTAGCCCTCGAGCACGATCCCGAGCCCCCGATGGTGGGCCAGCAAATCGAAGTCGGCCGACCGCGGGTTCCACGACACCTGGTTCACCGCTGGCACCTCACCGGTGGCGGTGACCAGGGCGTCCACCTGCGCGACGGAGTAGTTCGAGACCCCGATCGCCCGGGCCAGGCCCTCGTCGCGCAGCGTGCGCATCGTCGACCACACGGCCACGATGTCCGGGGGCGGCCAGTGCGCCAGCCAGAGATCGACCGCGGAGACTCCGAGCGCGGCGAGGCTCGCCTCCAGGGTGCGGCGCGCGTCGGAAGCCCGTTCGGCCGGCAGCTTCGTGGTCAGGAACACCGAGGATCCGGCACCGGCCAGAGCGCGGCCGATGTCGGCCTCGTTGCCGTACATCGTGGCCGTGTCGATGTGCCGGTAGCCGAGCTCCAATGCCGTAGCGACCACGGAGGTCGCCTCGGCGCCGCGCAGCCGCCACGTTCCGAGGCCGACCAGTGGGATCGAGCCGACCGGCAAGGCCGCCGAAGGTGTCATGGATCTACCTTCCCCCAGCCGGACCGCGCTTGCACTCGACCCCGTCGAGTGCCAGACTTGGGCTGGCACTCTCGCTAGTAGAGTGCCAGCAAGACACCTGGTCGGGACCGGTGAGGCAACCACGAGTGTTGCCGTCCGTCGCGGGCACCACGCCCGGCCGTGACAGTCCAATCATGGAGGACACAGCCGCATGGCAAAGATGATCGCGTTCGACGAGGAGGCACGACGCGGCCTCGAGCGGGGGATGAACATCCTCGCCGACGCCGTCAAGGTGACCCTCGGACCCAAGGGCCGCAACGTGGTCCTGGAGAAGAAGTGGGGCGCGCCGACCATCACTAACGATGGTGTGTCGATCGCCAAGGAGATCGAGCTCGAGGACCCCTGGGAGAAGATCGGGGCCGAGCTCGTCAAGGAGGTCGCGAAGAAGACCGACGACGTCGCCGGTGACGGTACGACGACGGCGACCGTGCTGGCCCAGGCCCTGGTGCGCGAGGGGCTGCGCAACGTTGCGGCCGGCGCGAACCCGATGGAGCTGAAGAAGGGCATCGAGGCCGCGGTCGCCGCGGTCAGCGAGTACCTCAGCGCCACCGCCAAGGACGTCGAGACCAAGGAGCAGATCGCTTCGACCGCCTCGATCTCCGCCGCCGACAACAGCATCGGCGAGCTCATCGCCGAGGCGATGGACAAGGTCGGCAAGGAAGGTGTCATCACCGTCGAGGAGAGCAACACCTTCGGCCTGGAGCTCGAGCTCACCGAGGGCATGCGCTTCGACAAGGGTCACCTGTCGGCGTATTTCGTCACCGACACCGACCGCATGGAGACCGTGCTCGACGACCCGTACATCCTGGTCGTCAACTCCAAGATCGGCTCGGTCAAGGACCTGCTCCCGCTGCTGGAGAAGGTCATGCAGTCGGGCAAGCCACTGGCCATCATCGCCGAGGACGTCGAGGGTGAGGCCCTCGCGACGCTGATCGTCAACAAGATGCGCGGCACCTTCAAGTCGGTCGCGATCAAGGCGCCCGGCTTCGGCGACCGCCGCAAGGC
>JALYQN010000268.1 GCA_030855835.1 Actinomycetota bacterium
CCGACAGGCCGCTCACGTCGCCGTACAGAGGTGCGGCGCTGACCCGTCCCCGGCTCGGTTTGAGGCCCACCAGGGCGCAGACGCTGGCCGGGATCCGGATCGAGCCGCCCCCGTCGGATCCCTGCGCCACCGGCAGCAGCCCGGCCGCGACTGCCGCGGCGGCCCCGCCCGACGACCCACCGGCGCTGCGACCCAGGTCGTAGGGGGTGCGGGCCGGTGGGGCGGTGTCCGGCTCGGTGTAACAGGGCGAGCCGAACTCCGGCGTGTTGGTCTTGCCGAGACTGATCAGCCCGGCGCGCTCGAGTCGCAGCACCAACTCATCCGAGACCCGCGGGACGGTGTCGGCGGTGACCGTGGAGCCGAAGGTGGTACGGACCCCGGCGGTCGCGTTGAGGTCCTTGATCCCGGTGGGGACTCCGAGCAGCGGTGCGGTGCCCTCCGGGTCAGCCCGCAGCAGGCGGCTCGCGTCGGCGGCAGTGCGGCGGGCAGAGTCGGCGGTCACGGTGACGAAGGCGCCCACGGCATCCGAGTACGCCGCGACCCGCCCCAGCAGGTGGTCGACGACCTCGGTGGGTGTCGTATCCGCGGCTCGGTAGGCGGCGGCCAGCTCGAGGGCGGTCAGCTCGTGCAGCTCGGTCATGGCGGCCATTGTGGGTGCTGCCTCGCCCCGCCGTGTTGGCGCTGGACCGATACCGTGGCCACATGCGTACCTGGTCCGACCTGTCGGCGCCGGTCACCTGGGAGGACCCGGACCCGATGACGGCCCTGGAGGCGTTGCTCGTCTTCGGCGGCGGCACGCTGGGAGTGGTCACCCTGATCGTGCTGCTCGTCATGGCCCCGTCGGTGGCCCGCGGGCATGGCCGACGTTCGAGCTCCGACCCGTGGGCCGAGCCGTTGTGGTTCAACGGGCCCACCGGTGCCCTCGACGCGGACGCAACCGCCGGCCCCCGCGAGCTCGAGCGGCCGGCCGGCCGGACCCCTGAGCCGAGCGGAGGTGGCGCGGGTGCCCGCTGGTGAGGCGTTCACATTCGACCAGCGGCGCTCGATCGAGCGCGCTCGCGCGGACGCCGAGCGTACGTCCGGCTTAGCCGTGCACGTCTATGTGGGGGTGGCTGGCGACGACCCGCGGCTGACGGCGTACCGGCTGCACGAGTCGCTGCCTCGACATGCCTCGGCCGTGCTGGTGATGGTGGACCCCCCCGGCCGGGCCGTGGAGGTCGTCACCGGCGTCGAAGCGCGCCGCTGGCTCGACGACTCGGCCTGCGCGCTGGTGGTGCTGTCGATGCAGACGGCGTTCGCGGCCGGCGACCTGGCCGGCGGGCTGGTGCACGGGCTGTACCAGCTCGGCGACCATGCCGCCCACCCGGAGAGCCTGCACACCCCCAACCCCTGACCCGCCCTTCGGCGGCCCCTGCTCCGCTGGGAGTGACCTTTCTGCTCCGACACGCCGGTGCACAATTGCGCAACCGTCACGCTCAGCCGGTGCTGATCTTCACCCCCGACACGCAGCTGCGACCCCGGTACGGCCTGGAGCCGAGTCGAATGCGCCTACGCGCCGACGAGGCTGTCGTTCTGGATGGCCTGCGGGTCACCACGCTGGCGCGTGCGCTGTACGACGAGATGCTGAGGGCAGGCTCAGTACGGGAGGCGCTGGCGGTGCTCGATGCTGGCACCAGTCGGGCAAGCAGGGGAGCCCGCACGGGCAGGGACTCGGTCCGAGACCTGGTTGCGCGGCACAAGAAGACGCGGGGGATCGTGCGGGTTCGCGCGGCCGTGGAGCTGGGGTCCGAGCGGGTCGCAAGCCGAGGCGGTCCCGGCTGCGCCACACCGGGCTGGAGGCTGGCGCCGGGCCGTTCCTGGTCCAGCTACGACGCGACGCGGCTGGTCGCCCTCGAGCGCCGCACCCGGGTGGGGCGGCGGCGCGGGCTGTCCCGGCAGCGGCGGTACGACAGGTGGTCCACGGTCCCGCCCGCCTGGTGGTACGGATCGCAGCTCGCCCAGACCTGGGGCTACCCGCCCTGGCGATGAGGGTGACACTTGCACCCTTGTGCACCGGCGTGTTGCAGCAGAAACGTCACTCTCAGCGGAGGGAGGGGATCAGGCGGCGTCGCGGGCCTGGGCACGGAGGGCGCGTTCGAGGTCAGCCAACCCTTCGCCGACCAGCCTCCGGGCGGCCGGATTCACGCCTGCCGCGTCCAGCCAGCTGCGCACCCGGTCGCGGATCGCGGCATTCACGGCCGCCGAGGGGAACATCCGCACCAGGATCAGCGTGGCCCGGTAGGTACCCTTCGCCTCCCACACCGAGCCGGCAACCTCGAGGTAGCGCTCCACGTACGGCTCCAACAACCCGCCCTGCCCAGGCACCTGGAAGGCCATCGCGATCGAGCGCTGGGTCTCGTTCGGCACGTCGGTGCGCACGACGACGTCCTGCCAGGCCCGCTCCTTGGCGGCCGCGTCGGGGCGAACCGCCCGGGCAGCGGCGGCGTGCTCCTGCCCGGCGATGGTGTCGTCGCGCGCGAGCTCGGCGTCGACCTCACGGTCACCGAAGACCCCGCACCGCGCGAGTGCCGTCACCAGCACCCATCGCAGGTCGGTGTCGACGTCGAGGCCGGTGAGCGTGGCCGATCCGTCCAACACCCCGCGCAGCCACACCGCCGCCTCGTCGCTCGTCGCCGCGGCCGCGAAGGCCCGGACGAAAGCCAGCTGGTGGTCGCTGCCCGGCTCTGCCGACTCGACCAGCTCGCGCAGCCCGGACTCCCACTGCGCCGCCAGCGCCGGACGCGAGTCGGGGTCGCTGTAGGAACCCACCGCCAGCTGCGCCTGCCGGCACAGCGCGCTGACGGCCGTCAGGTCGGACTCGGCGCCAACGCCACGCAGCACCAGCCGCACGTAGTCGCGGGCCGCCATCTCGGCGTCGCGGGTCATGTCCCACGCCGCGCCCCACACCAGCGCCCGCGGCAGCGACTCGGCCAGATCCGCCATCCGGTTCACCGCCGTGCCCAGCGACCGCTGGTCCAGACGGATCTTGGTGTAGCTCAGGTCGTCGTCATTGAGCAGCAGCAGGTCGGGTTGCCGCTCGCCGACCAGCTCCGCGACATCGGTGTGGTCGCCCTGCACGTCCAGCTCCACCCGCCGCCGGCGCACCAACCGCTCGCCCTCGCGGTCGTACAGCCCGACCGCCAGCCGGTGTCGGCGCAGCGTCGCGTGCGGTTCGACCGCGGTCTGCTCGATGCCGAACGTGGTGTAGCGGCCTTCGGCGTCGACGTCGAACACAGGCCGCATCGTGTTGACGCCGGCGGTCTGCAGCCACTCCTTCGCCCAGGACCCGAGCTCACGCCCGGAGGTCTCCTCCAGAGCGGACAGCAGGTCCACCAGGTCGGTGTTTCCCCACGCGTGCCGCCGGAAGTAGGTCCGCAGCCCCGCCACGAACTCGTCCTCGCCAACCCAGGCCACCAGCTGCCGAAGCGCCGACGCTCCCTTGGCGTACGTGATGCCGTCGAAGTTGACCTCCACCGCCTCCAGGTCGGTGTTGTCGGCGGCGATCGGGTGGGTGGATGGCTGCTGGTCCTGCTTGTAGGCCCAGTTCTTGCGGCCGTTGGTGAAGCCCGTCCACGCGTCGGTGTACCGGGTCGCCTCGGCGCAGGCGTGGTGCGCGGCCCACTCAGCGAAGGACTCGTTGAGCCACAGATCGTCCCACCAGCGCATCGTCACCAGGTCGCCGAACCACATGTGCGCCATCTCGTGCAGGATCGTGTTGGCTCGGCCCTCGTACGCCGCAACCGTCTGCCGACTGCGGAACAGGTACTCGTCGCGGAACGTCACGCAGCCCGCGTTCTCCATCGCGCCCATGTTGTACTCCGGCACGAAGAGCTGGTCGTACTTGCCGAACGGGTACCCCAGGTCGAACAGCTCCTCGAAGAAGGCGAAGCCGGTCCGGGTGACGTCGAGGATGTCGTCAGCGTCGAGGTGGTCGGCCAGCGACTGACGGCAGAAGACGCCGAGTGGGATGTCACCCCTCGCGCCGGCATAGCTGTCGCGCACCGCGTGGTACTCGCCGGCGACCAGCGCGGTCACGTATGTGGACAGCCGGTCGGTGGGGGTGAACCGCCACACCGAGACGCCGTCGCGCCCGGTCACCGGCTCGGGCTCGGGGGTCGGCGCGTTGGACACCACGTGCCAGCCGCTGGGCGCGGTCACCTGCAGCGCGAAGGCCGCCTTGAGGTCGGGCTGCTCGAAGGTGGTGTACATCTGCCG
>JALYQN010000293.1 GCA_030855835.1 Actinomycetota bacterium
GCGCTCGACACCGCGTCGGCCGACGACGTCCTCGACGCCTCACCCGACGGGTTGGACACGGTCGTGGAGGAGCGCGGCCGGTCGCTGTCCGGCGGGCAGCGCCAGCGGCTGGTGCTCGCCCGCGCGCTCGTCAGCGACCCCGCAGTGCTGGTCCTGGTCGAGCCCACATCGGCAGTCGACGCGCACACCGAGGCCCGGGTGGCAGCCCGGATGGCGGCGCAGCGCGCCGGGCGCACCACCGTGGTCACCACCACCAGCCCGCTGCTGCTCGGCCGCGTCGACGAGGTCGCGTTCTTGCGGGACGGCCGGGTCACCGCGACCGGTCAGCACCGCACCCTGCTCGCCGAAGACCCGGCTTACCGCGACGTCGTGACCAGGGGGGAGGACCTATGAGCTCGCCGGCGAGCACCCTGCTGCCCGTGGCCGACACGTCCGCGGTGCTGCGGTACGCACGCGAGCTCGCGGCCCGAAACCCACGCGACCTGTGGGGTGTCGTGGCCCTGAACGGGCTCGCAGCCGTTTGCGGCCTGGCCGGCCCCTGGCTCCTCGGCGACCTGGTCGAGGCGGTCAACGACGGCACCACCGTCGGTTACGTCGACACCGTGGTGTTGTGGCTGGCTGGGTTCCTCGCGGCGCAGACGGTGTTCACCAGGTTGGCCCGGCTGGCCTCGGCCAGGCTGGGCGAGAAGGCGCTGGCCGAGCTGCGGGAGGACTTCGTCGGCAGCGCGCTCCGGCTGCCCGTCAGCACCGTCGAACGGGCCGGGACCGGTGACCTGCTGACCCGGTCGTCGCGCGACGTCGACCAGCTCGGCTGGTCGCTGCGTTACGCGGTGCCGGAGACGCTGATCGCGATCGTCACCACGCTGCTGACGGTGGTTGCCTGCGTGCTGGTCGGTGGCTGGGTACTGGTTCCGCTGGTGGCCGGCGTGCCGGTGCTGTGGGCAGGCACCCTGTGGTACCTGCGCCGCGCCAAGACTGCCTACCTGGCCGAGAACGCGTCGTACGGCGTGATCAACTCCCAGCTGGCAGAGACCGTCGAGGGTGCGCGGACGGTGGAGGCACTTGGCCTGCAGCGGCAGCGGGTCGCGTCGATGGACGGCGCGATCTCGGCGGCGTACGCCTGCGAGCTGCGCACGCTGCACCTGCGCACAGTGTGGTTCCCGACCGTCGAGATCGGCTACCTGGTGCCGACCGTGGCCACGTTGCTGTTCGGCGGCTGGCTGTACACCCGCGGGCAGGTGTCGCTCGGCGAGGTGACCGCCGCGACCCTGTACGTCCAGCAGCTGATCGACCCGGTCGACCGGCTGATCTCGTGGCTGGACGAGCTGCAGGTCGCCGGCGCCTCTTTGGCCCGGCTGCTCGGGATCGCACATGTGCCGGACGACCGCACCCCGACCGGGCGGCTGCCGGCCGGCGAACGGATCGAGGCGCGAGACGTGCGCTTCGCCTACCGCGCCGACCATGACGTGCTGCACGGAGTCGACCTGGGTCTACGGGTCGGGGAGCGGCTGGCGATGGTCGGCCCGTCCGGTGCCGGCAAGTCGACCCTCGGTCGGCTGCTCGCCGGCATCCATCCGCCGCGCACCGGAACGGTGACCGTTGGCGGCGTCGGGCTCACCGAGCTGCCACTGGACGAGCTGCGCGGCCACGTGGCACTGGTGACCCAGGAGCACCATGTCTTCGTCGGCACATTGCGGGACAACCTGGTGATGGCGCTCGACCCCGACCCGGATGCGGTACTCGATGTGCTCGAGGCCGGCGGGCTCGCCTACGACGCCAGGCTGTGGGACGCATTGGACGCCGTCGACGCGCTGGAGTGGGCCCAGGAGCTCCCGGACGGGCTGGACACCGAGGTGGGCAGCGGCGGCCACGTGCTGACTGCGCCGCAGGCACAGCAGGTTGCGCTGGCCCGGCTGGTCCTGGTCGACCCGCACACGCTGGTGCTCGACGAAGCGACGTCCCTGATAGACCCGCGCACCGCCCGTCACCTCGAGCGGTCGCTGGCAGCGGTGCTGCACGGGCGGACGGTGATCGCGATCGCGCACCGGTTGTTCTCCGCGCACGACGCCGACCGGGTGGCAGTCGTGGAGGACGGCGTCATCACCGAGATCGGCTCGCACGACGAGTTGGTGCACGCCGGCGGCTCGTACGCATCGCTGTGGCGGTCGTGGCACGGCGACCCGATCGACGCGCACGCCTGACCGGGGGGCGTCAGCCGGCGTCCAGGAACGGTTCCAGCTCGGCAAGCACCTGATCCGGGGCCTCCTCGACCAGGAAATGGCCGCCGGACAGAGCGGTACCGCGCACGTCGTCGGCGTAGTCCCGCCAGACGTGCAGCGGGTCGGCGGTGCCGGTACCGACCACGCCGTGCGACCCCCACAGCACCAGCGCCGGCATGCCCAGCCGGCGGCCCGCCTCGGCGTCGACGTCGTCGTGCTCGAGGTCGACGCTCGCACCGGCGCGGTAGTCCTCCATCATCGCGTGCCGGGCGTCCGGGTCGGCGAAGCACCGCTCGTACTCGGCCAGCGCCGCCGGGTCGAACACGTCCGACCCGCTGCCCCAGCCGCCCAGCAGCCGGTGCAGAAACCAGATCGGCTCGGCGGACATCAACCGTTCCGGCAGCCCGTCGGGCTGGATGAACAAGAACCAGTGGTAGTAGCCGGTCGCGACCCGCCGGTCGACGTTCCCGTACACGTGCCGCGTCGGGACGATGTCGACAAGAGCCAGCCTGGTCACGGCGTCCGGGTGGTCGAGACCCATCCGGTGCGCGACCCGCGCGCCGCGGTCGTGGCCGACCACCGCGAACCGGTCGTGTCCGAGCGTGTGCATCAGACCGACGTTGTCAGCGGCCATCGCACGGAAGGCATACGCCGCGTGGGTGTCGTCCGAGCCGGGTCGGGCGGAGTCCCCGTAGCCACGCAGGTCCGGGGCCACCACAGTGTGCACGGTGGCCAGCCGTGCCGCGACCGAGTGCCACATGGCATGGGTCTGCGGGAACCCGTGCAGCAACAACAGCGGCGGGCCCGAGCCGCCCACCCGGGCGTGCAGGCGTACCCCGTTGACGTCTGCGTCGACCGTCTCGAAACCGGCGAACACCTGTCAGCCGCCTCGCCGCTCCCGGCCAGCCAACTGCCGCCACCCGGACAGGTCCGGGCCCACGGGCACGATCCCTGATGGGTTGATCTGGCGCTGCGTGGCGTAGTAGTGGGTCCTGATCTGGTTGAAGTCGACGGTGTCGCCGAACCACGGCGTCTGGAACATGTCCCTGGCCCACCCCCACAGCGCGGGCATCTCGGTGATCTTGTTGCGGTTGCACTTGAAGAGCCCGTGGTAGACGGCGTCGAAGCGCACGATCGTCGTGAACAACCGGACGTCGGCCTCGGTGATCGAGTCACCGACCAGGTAGCGCTGGCCCGACAACCGGTCCTCCAGCGCGTCCAGCCGCTCCCACAACGTGGTGTACGCCCGCTCGTACGCCTGCTGGCTGGCAGCGAAGCCGGCCCGGTAGACGCCGTTGTTCACGTCTCGGTAGACGTCGGCGTTGAGCGAGTCGATCTCGTGTCGCAACGCTTCGGGGTAGAGGTCAGGCGCCCCCGGGCGGTGGTGGTCGCGCCACTGGGTGGACAGGTCGAGGGTGATCTGACCGAAGTCGTTGGTGACTACCCGGCCGCTCGGCACGTCGACGATGCACGGCACCGTCACCCGCCCCTCGTACGACGGGTCGGTGGCGAGGTAGGCCGCGGACAGGTACGCGATGTCGAGCACCGGGTCCCGACCGCCAGGGTCGAGGGTGAACCGCCACCCGCGGTCGTCGCGGATCGGGTCGACGGTGGCCAGCGAGATGACGTCATCGAGCCCGAGCAGCCCGAGCACGATCCGGGCCCGGTGCGCCCACGGGCAGGCCCTTGATCACACCAGCCGGTAGCGCCCGGCCTGCACCGGCCAGCCGTCGGCCGCACCGGTCGTGATCCGGTCGGTGAACCGGTTGCCCTGCCGGCGGAACTCCCCGTCGCTGCTCGCCTCGGGCCCGGACTGCGCCGGCGCGGTCGTCGTCATTCGAACACGCTAGCCCGGCGGGGGTCGGACCGATGACGAGACCAATCCCGCCGTGGGGGCAACAGGAATGTCTTCTCGTTGTCCCGGCCGGCTCAGCGCGACTGTGCCGCGCGCTGGCCGCTCACCGCCACCGCGCCGGAGCGGCGGGGGTCGCCGGCGGCGATGAGTCCGGCGCCCGGTGAGCCACTGGACGACTCCGCTGGTGACCACAGAGCGGCGCCGACGCCACCGAAGTACATCGACTGCGCGGGCATGGCGCGGGTGGGCAGCCCAAGATTGTCCGGCATTGGCAGGTCATCCTCGTGATCGACCAGCACCGGTGGGTCCTCGTCGTCTCGCACCCGCACATGCAGCCGCGGGTGCGCGACCGCCTCGACAAGACTGAGCCCACCATTGACGTGCAGTGCCAGCACCTGCGCCAGGGCGGTGACGATCCGGTCCGATCCCGGGGTCCCGATCGCCAGCACCGCGCCGTCGTCGTCACGCCGGCCGACCGTGGGAGACATGTTGGAGTTGAGCCGGGTGCCGGGCCGCAGGCCGTGCACCCCACCGAGCACCAGTTCGTGCTCTCCTAGACAGTTGTTCATCCAGATGCCGGTGCCGGGCGACAGCACCCCCGAGGAGTACCCGGACGACACCGTGACCGCACAGGCTCCACCGTCGTCGCCGACCACCGACACATGTGCGGTGCTCGCGGACCCGAGTGCCCGGGCGAGCAGTCTTCGGCCCTCCGCCGCTCGCGCATCCTCGTCCTCGTGCCGCCCGACACCGGCGCCGAGGGCCTCGTACTGGCTTCGTATCAGGTGCCGCAGCTCGTCTTCGTCCCAGCTGCCGTCGGCAGGACGGCCGTCGAGCATCGCCAGCAACGACGCCATCGCGACTCCACCGGCCGCCGGCGGCGGGTTGGTGGCCAGCCGCCACCCACCCTGGGCCACGCGCAGCGCCTCGCGCTCGACCGCGACGTACGCCTCCAAGTCGGCGCGGGTGAGCAACCCGTCGTTGTCGCTCATGTCGTCAGCGATCGCGCGGCCGACGTCCCCGAGGTAGAACGCGTCAACGCCGTGGGTGACGAGCTGCTCCAGCGAGTCGGCCAGGTGCGGCACCACCACGGTGGCGCCGCGGGGGAACAGCTGGTCGTCGGCGTCGTGCAGCACGGCGAAGCTGTCCGGGTGCCAGCCGAAGATGTCCAGATGGACATGCTCGAGGTAGTGGTGCGTCGCGTGGCCGAGCGGGAAACCGGCGCGGGCCGATTCGACCGCCGGTGCGAGCACGTCCGCCCACGGCGCCTGCCCAAACCGGCGGTGGACGAGATCGACGGCCCGCAGCGTCCCCGGGGTGGCCACCGAGCCGTGGCCGACGGTCATCACCGTCCCGCCGCCGTACGCGGTGCGAACCTCGTGCACCCCCCGGCCGAACCGCTCGGGGCCGAGTCCGCGGCCGGGCACCTCCACCCACCCGTCCACCGTGACCGGGGTCGAGCCGTCGTCGGGTTGGATGGTGAGGAATCCCCCGGAGCTGAGGGAGACCAGGCCCGGCTCGGTGACCATGGTGACCAGCACCGCCGCGAGCGCAGCGTCGACGGCGTTGCCGCCCTC
>JALYQN010000325.1 GCA_030855835.1 Actinomycetota bacterium
GGGCAGCCGACGCCCCTGTCGGCTCGGTGCTGGGGTGCGCGGACATCGGTTTCCCTTCGCCGTCACGTACGGGCGCAGCCAACCCTAGGTGCTGCCCCACCGCCCCGCTCGTCGGTCGGCCTACCGCGGATCTGCGCCGAAGCCGTGCGCTGCCAGTGGCTACTCGTCGTCGGTGTTGGTCGACTCCATCCCGCCCTTGATCTGGTCCATGACCGTGGAGTCGGCGAGCGTCGTGACGTCCCCCACGTCCTTGTTCTCGGCGACATCGCGCAGCAGCCGGCGCATGATCTTTCCCTATCTGGTCTTGGTCAGCTCGGCCACCACCATGATCGACCGCGGGCTCGCGACCGCGCCGATCTCGTTGCGGACGTGCTTGCGCAGCTCGTCGACGATCTCCGAGCCGCCGTCACCGGCCTTCTCGTTGAGGATCACGAACGCCACCACGGCCTGGCCGGTGGTCTCGTCGGTGGCGCCCACGACCGCCGCCTCGGCCACCTTCTCGTGCGACACCAAGGCTGACTCGATCTCGGTCGTCGACATCCGGTGGCCCGAGACGTTCATGACGTCGTCTACCCGGCCCAGCAGCCAGATGTCACCATCGTCGTCCTTCTTCGCGCCGTCGCCGGCGAAGTAGCGACCCGGGAAGCGGGACCAGTAGGTCTCCTTGAACCGCTCGGGCTCCTCCCACAGCGTGCGCATCATCGCCGGCCACGGCTCGGTGAGCACGAGGTATCCGCCGGATCCGTTGGGCACCGGCTCACCAGCGTCGTCAAGCACGTCTGCGCTGATGCCGGGCAGCGCCCGCATCGCCGAGCCCGGCTTGCCGGCGGCGACACCAGGAAGAGGACTGATCATCATGGCGCCGGTCTCGGTCTGCCACCAGGTGTCGACGACGGGCGCCTTGTCGCCGCCGACGTAGTGCCGGTACCAGACGTACGCCTCGGGGTTGATCGGCTCACCGACCGAGCCGAGCACGCGCAGGCTCGACAGGTCGTAGTCGTCCAGGATCTCCGGGCCCCACTTCATGAACGTACGGATCGCCGTCGGCGCGGTGTAGAGCAGCGTGACGCCGTAGTCCTGCACGATCTGCCACCAGCGGCCCTTGTTCGGCGTGTCCGGGGTGCCCTCGTACATCACCGAGGTGGCACCGTTGAGAAGCGGGCCGTAGACGAGGTAGCTGTGCCCGGTGACCCAGCCGATGTCGGCGGTGCACCAGTAGACGTCTTTGTCGGCCTTCAGGTCGAACACCGACCAGTGCGAGTACGCCGCCTGCGTCAGGTAGCCGCCGGTGGTGTGCAGGATGCCCTTGGGCTTGCCGGTCGAGCCGGAGGTGTACATGACGTACAGCGGGTGCTCGGCGTCGAAGTCGTGCGGCTCGTGGTCGGACGACTGCCCGTCCACGACGTCGTGCCACCACTTGTCCCGGTCGTCGTTCCACTCGACGTCTTCCTGACCGGTGCGCTTGACGACGAGCACGGTCCGGACGCTGTCCGAGCGACTGACGGCGTCGTCGACCGCGGGCTTCAGCGGAGCCGGCTTGCCCTTGCGGTACCCACCGTCGGCGGTGATGACGATCTCGCAGCCGAGGTCGTCGATCCGGGTCGCCAATGCCTCGGCCGTGAAACCGCCGAACACCACGGTGTGGGGTGCCCCGATCCGGGCGCAGGCGAGCATCGAGATGACGATCTCGGGGATCATCGGCAGATAGATCGCGACCCGATCGCCCTCTTTCACCCCGAGTTCGGTCAGCGCGTTGGCGGCCTTGCAGACCTCGTCCTTGAGGTCGGCGTAGGTGAACGTGCGGGTGTCGTCGTCGGGCTCGCCGACCCAGTGCAGCGCGACCCGGTCACCGAGACCGTTCTCGACGTGCCGGTCGACGCAGTTGTACGCGGCGTTGAGCGTGCCGCCGACGAACCACTTGGCGAACGGCGGGTCCTCCCAGTCGAGCACCTGGTCCCAGTGCTTGCCCCAGGACAGCCGCTCGGCTTGCTTCTCCCAGAACCCGAGCCGGTCGGCGTCGGCCTGCTCGTACTCGTCGGCCTTGACGTTCGCGTTAGCGGCGAGGTCCTCCGGCGGATCGAAGCTGCGGCTCTCGGTCTGCAGGTTCGACAGGCCCTGATCGTCGGTGGTCTCGTCGCTCACGGGTACTCCTTCGTCCGGCGTACGTGCGGTGATGGGTCGTTATCGGCAGCCAACCGCCGTCGGCCCGCCCGCAAGCCGACCACTGCTGAGTTGTCGTGCCGTGGCTGGTGCGTCAGTGGTGGGCGGTCTCCGATCCGGCGCCGGTGAGCGAGCGCACCTCCAGCTCGGGGTAGCGCTCCTCCGCCGCCGGCTCTCGCGCGGTGACGGTGCCGAGGTAGCCCATCAGGAAGCCGAACGGGATCGAGACGATGCCCGGGTTGCTGAGCGGGAAGTATGACCAGTCGCTGTCGGGGAACAGGGCGGTGCCGGTCGTCGGGCCGGACACCACCGGCGAGAAGATCACCAACCCGACACAGCAGACCAGACCGCCGTAGATCGCCCACACCGCGCCGCGCGTGTTGAAGCGTCTCCAGAACAGGTTGTAGAGCAGCGACGGCAGGTTGGCCGAGGCCGCTACGGCGAACGCCAGCGCGACCAGGAACGCGATGTTCTGGTCCTGGGCAAGAATGGACAGCCCGATGGCGACGGCGCCGATGACACCGGCGGCGATCTTTGCCACCTTGACCTCGTCCTGCTCGGTCATCCGGCCCTTGCGGATCACGCTGGCGTACAGGTCGTGCGCCACCGACGAGGCCGAGGTGAGCGTCAGCCCGGCCACCACCGCCAGGATGGTCGCGAAGGCCACGGCCGCGATCAGCGCCAGCAGGATGGCCCCGCCGGTGGACCCTTCGCCACCGCCGACCGCCTCGGCGAGCAAGGGCGAGGCGAGGTTGCCCGCAGGGTCCACGCTGGCGATCTGGTCGGTGCCGACCAGGGCGGCCGCACCGAAGCCCAGCACCAGCGTCATCAGGTAGAAGATGCCGATCAGGGTGATCGCCCACTGCACGGAGGTTCGCGCCACCCTGGCGGTCGGGACGGTGTAGAAGCGGATCAGGATGTGCGGCAGGCCGGCCGTGCCCAGCACCAGCGCCAGCGCCAGCGAGATGAAGTCGATCTTGGCCGTCGTGGTGGCGCCGTAGGCCA
This sequence comes from Actinomycetota bacterium, assembly GCA_030855835.1. GTDB lineage: Bacteria > Actinomycetota > Actinomycetes > Propionibacteriales > Nocardioidaceae > JACCVL01. Next base: position 3,166 of record JALYQN010000325.1, read on the forward strand.
GCCCGGGCTCCAGGAATGCCCTGCCCTCGCCGGACTGTTCGGCTGCCTGGCCGAGCATCTCGGAGATGTTGAAGTTGAACTCCGCCAGCGCCAGGACAGTGATGAGCAGGGTGCCTGACATCAGCAGCACGGCCTTGACGATCTGCACCCAGGTGGTGCCCTTCATGCCGCCCACCGTGACGTAGAAGATCATCAGCGCACCGACCCCGGCGATGACCAGGTTCTTGATCAGCCCTTCCTCCACCTCGAGAAGCAGCACGACGAGCGTGCCAGCGCCGACCATCTGCGCCAGCAGGTAGAAGATCGAGACCGCGACCGTCGACACCGAGGCGGCGGTGCGCACCTGGCGCTGCTGCATCCGGTACGCCAGCTGGTCGGCCATGGTGTAGCGGCCTGAGTTCCGCAGCAGCTCGGCGACCAGCAGCAGCGCGACCAGCCAGGCCACCAGGAAGCCGATGGAGTAGAGGAACCCGTCGTACCCGACGGTCGAGATCAGACCGGAGATGCCGAGGAACGACGCGGCCGACATGTAGTCACCGGAGACCGCGAGGCCGTTCTGGAGCCCGCTGAACTGGCGACCGCCGGCGTAGTAGTCGGCCGCGGACTTGGTCTCGCGACTGGCCCAGATGGTGATGCCGATCGTGATCGCCACAACCACCAGGAACAGCAGGATGGTCAGGGTCTGGTCGCTCATCGGCCGTCCTCCTTGTCGTACTCGGTAAGGAGATCGGTGGAGATGGGGTCGAGCTGGCTGGCGGCGTACTTGCTGTAGACGAACGCGAGCAGGAACGTGGTGACGAACTGCAGCAGCCCGAACACAAGGGCGATGTTGATGTTGCCCACGATTAGGTTGTCCATGAAGTCGACGGCGAACGACGACATCAGCACGTACAGCAGGTACCACGTCATGAAGGCGACGGTGGCCGAGAAGGCGAACCTGCGGTAGCGGGTGCGGAGTAGAGCGAACTTCTCGCTGCCGTGGATGCGCTGGTAGGCCTCGTGCTGCTGTGTGGAGACCTCTTCCACGTCGCTCACCTCGTCTGCTCGGCCCGGCCCCGCGCCGAGCAGAATAGTCGCGCGAGGCGCGTCCCGCGACCACCCACCGCAGAATCACCACCGCCGCGCCGTCCGGGTGCGCGTCAGCGGACTGGTCGGCCCCGGCCCATCCGGCAAGGATCGCCGACGCCGAGCTGGGTGCGACCTCATTCCCCGGCGGCGGTCGACTCCGTCCCATCGGCCGACCCGCGCCGGGATCTTGGTGGCACCAGGACAGGGGATCGTCGTGATAGACCCGACTCGTAGGCGACCCGAAGCTGGCCGATCCGCAGCCGCCGGACCCCTTCTACCTGCCGGCTCGCCCCGCCACCGAGCGGCGACATCGCTGCCTACCAGAAGGAGCTTGCAATGAACCAGCCGACTGAGTCGGTGCGCGTGGAACACTCGCCCAAGCGGGTACGTGCGCTGGTCGATGGGGTCGCGGTCCTCGACAGCCGGGCGGCGGTGCTGGTATGGGAGCACCCGCGCTACCCGACCTACTACCTGCCGCTCACCGACGTGAGCGCCGAGCTCGTCGACACCGGCCGGGTGGAGCCCGACCCGGCGCGCGGTGCCGGTCACGTTCTCGACCTGGCTGTCACCGGGCGCGCCCTCGAGGCGGCGGCGCGCGCCTACCCGGACTCGCCGCTGTCCGCGCTGCGCGACCTGGTGCGGATCGAGTGGGGGGCGATGGACCAGTGGCTGGAGGAGGACGAGCCCGTCTACGTCCACCCGCGCGACCCGTACAAGCGGGTGGACATCCTGGCCAGCTCCCGGCGCGTACGGGTCGAGCTCGACGGTGTCACGCTGGCGGACTCGGCACGACCGCGGATCCTGTTCGAGACCAGCCTGATCCCGCGCTACTACGTGCCGCTGCCAGACGTTCGTACCGACCTGCTGCGCCGGTCCGAGACCACGAGCCACTGCCCGTACAAGGGGGTAGCCAGCTGGTGGTCGGTGCAGGTGGGCGCGGCGCTCCACGAGGACCTCGCGTGGACCTACCAAGCGCCGCTGCCGGAGAGCCAGCAGGTCGCCGGGCTGGTCTGCTTCCAGGACGAGCGGGTCGACATGGTCCTCGACGGGGAGCCGCAGCCGCGTCCCGCGACGCCGTTCGTCTGACTACTTGGTGGGGTGGCGCCAGGCGTCGCCCAGCCCACGCCTGTCACCGGCCGGTGCTCAGGCCGGCCCGTTCGACCGCCGAGAAGCAGACCGCCTCGTCCTGCTCCCCGGTTCCGCCGCTGGCTCCGACTGCTCCTTGGAGCACCCCGTCCCGGTAGACCGGCACGCCGCCGGTCTGCGGGGTGAACCGGCCGTGGGTCATCACGGTGACCGCGGTGGCGAAGCTCGGCATCGGCGTCATCTTGTCCTTCTGGGCAGCGCTGGGTGCGCCGTACGCAGCCGCCGTCCAGGCCTTGCCCTGTGCCACGTCGGCGCTGATCCAAGGGGCGCCGTCCATCCGGGCCAGCGCGAGCAGGTGGCCGCCGGGGTCCATGACCGCGATGGACATCGCCACCTCCGTCTCGGCGGCCGCGGCGCAGGCC
>JALYQN010000351.1 GCA_030855835.1 Actinomycetota bacterium
CCCTCGCCGAGAGCGACCGGCCGGTGCTGCTGTTCGAGACCGGTCTGCCCACCCGCTTCTACCTGCCCCGCGACGACGTGAACCTCGCCGCGCTGTCTGCAACCGCGAATCACAGCATGTGCCCCTACAAAGGGGTCGCCGACCAGTACTGGGACATCATCGGACCGTCCGAGGCTGCGAATGCGGCCTGGTCGTACTCCCAACCGCTTCCCGCGGTTGAAAAGATCAAGGACATGATCGCGTTCTACAACGAGCTGGTCGACATCACGATTGACGACGTCGCCCACGAGCGTCCGGTCTCCGTCTTCAGCACCAGGGCACACCGCCCGGGGTCATAGCCAGACAGCCGGAACTCGACGATTCGTTGGCGTCGCCGGTTGCTCCAACACAGGGTCAGCGGTAGCCGTGTCGGCCAGGCCAAGGCCTCTGGTTGGCGGCTGGGACGGGCAGCCGCCTGCCGACGTCCCCGTGTTCGTCGAGACGCTCGAGCTCGGGTCGCGGGTGCGCCTTCACCGCGTCCTCGACCGCCAGGTGTAGGAGGTTGAGGTCCGGGACAGAACGCGTTGCCGTTGCTGTTCACTGGTGCAGGCGACATCCCGCCGCTGACTGATGAAATTCTGGGTCGCGCCGACCCCCCCCCAATAGGCGGCCCCAAGTTCGTCGGAGGTTGAGCGACCGTGCAACACCTGCGCATCACCGCCCCCGCGCATCTGACTGATCAGGTTGTCGACGTGTTCGCCGACGACCCGGCTGTCAGCCACCTGGCGTTGATGCGCGGAGCGTCCATCGAGCCCGCGGGCGACATCGTGCTCGCCGATGTGGCACGCGAAGCCGTCAATGAACTCATCGACCGGCTCGACGCCCTTGGCGTCCCCCAGTACGGCACCATCCACATCGACCCGGTCACCACATGGGTCTCCCGCGCCGGTTTCGACGCCGAGCGCCACACCCCGGGCTCCAGCGCTGACGCGGTCGTATGGGCCGATGTCACCCAGCGCGCTTACGAGGAGTCCGAACTCAACTGGACCTATCTGGCGTTCATGACGCTTGCGACCCTGCTCGCCAGCATCGCCATCGTCGTGGACTCACAAGTACTCATCATCGGAGCGATGGTCCTTGGCCCGGAGTTCGTCTCTATCGCCGCCCTCGGCCTCGCGTTGGTCCGCCGGCGCGGCACCCTGTTCGGGCTCGCAACACGCACCCTGCTCGTCGGATTCGGTGTCGCCATCGCCCTCACGACCGTCGCTGCATTCGCGGCCCGCGCGCTCGGCTGGGTAGTCACCGAAGACGTGACCGGCGAACGCCCCGGCACCGACTCCATCTACTCACCCGACAAGTGGTCCTTCATCGTCGCCCTCATCGCCGCCGCTGCAGGAGTCCTCTCTCTCACGAGTGCGAAGCTTGGCGGTCTTTCCGGGGTGTTCATCTCCGTCACCACGGTCCCCGCCGCAGGCAACGTCGCCCTCGGCATCGCCTTCGGAGCCGGTGACGAGGTGTGGGGCAGCGCCGTCCAGTTGGCGCTCAACATCTTCGGCATGGTCCTCGCCGGATGGGTCACCCTCGCGCTTCAGCACGTTGTGTGGAATCGCAAAGCCGACCACCGTCGCCGAGCGCTTCGCTCGACGCCATGACTGCCGTCGGCACGGCATCAGCAAGCCAGAAGAGCAGAAGCGGGACTGGGTACGCCCGCTGGTGGCCGCGCTGCGCGGCCGGCCGCCAACGCAGGTGAACTCGGACCCGGTCCGCGCGTCCGACGGGTAGCCTCGCGAGCCCGCCCGTAGCCACGATCAGACTCGAAGGTCGGCCAAGTGTCAGGTTGGCGCTTCCCCGTCGAAGACGACAGGGCGCTTCGCGCGCGTGTCGACGTGAAGCGTGAAGACGTCGGGTCGCGCGTAGTGACCCACGGGGTCGAACATCCTCCGCTGCTCCTGCACGGCGGCCAGGTCGAGATCCGCGTAGACGATCTCCTCACGCTCCAAGACCGGCCCCGCGATCACCTCACCGCCCGGTGCGACGATGGTTGTATGGCCGCGTGACATCCAGTCGTCCTCCAGCCCATAGAGCGTGCCGCGCAGGTCTTCGGGCACGTCGGAGCCGCGCAGCAGCGGCGCAACGCCGATGACGAACTGCCTGCCCTCCTTGGCGATGTGGCGCAACGTGGCCACCCACGTGTCGCTGTTGTCCCAAGTGGGAGCCAGGTAGATGTCACAGTGCTGTGCATAGATTGCCGCCCGGGCCAGCGGCATGTAGTTCTCCCAGCACAGCAAACCCCCGACGACACCGAACGGTGTAGTCACGACGCCGAGCTCGGAGCCGTCGCCCATCCCCCAGACCGTCCGCTCCCCACCTGTTGGCATGAGCTTGCGATGCGCCTGCACCAGCGTTCCGTCCGGGCCTAGGTACAGGAGGGTGTTGTACAGGGTGCCGCCGTCGATCTCAGTCACGCCGAGCACGACGTAGGCCGACGCCTCCGCCGCCGCCTCCCCGATTCGCTCCAGGGTGGCACTCGGGACGGCCACCGCATTCGCGTAGAAACGCTTCACAAACTCGCTGTCGCTCCACGCCGGGGTGCGCCAGACCCAGTCCGGATAGGCGGGGATGAAGGACTCGGGAAAGACGATCAGATCCGCGCCTTGACCCGCGGCCTCCTTGACCAGGGCACACACCTTGTTCACGGTCGCCTCTCGGTCAAGGAACACCGGCGTCGCCTGTACCGCCGCCACAGTGACCATCAAGTCCTCCCGACTCGTCAGCAGTGCGCAGATCTCATCGCTCTAGCACGTCACGTTCACCGGTTTCACGGGCCGGTCACTCTCGGGCAGCGCATCGACCGCCCGGTCGAAGTGGGTCTGATCCGGGGCTGGGCGTCAAGCAGACGCTGCCTGCCACCAACTTTCCGTCCGTGCTGCGCGCGAGCTCACCAATAGCAGCCGCGCGGTGCTTCGCGCCCTGACTGCCCACCCCGTCGAGTCCTGGCTTGGTGTAGCCGGCCGCGTACGAGAACTCGGGCATCTCAACCGCCTCTTTCACGGGCACCGGGTGGCGTCGCTGGGACCGATGTTGCACCCCCTCGATCCTTGGGTCAATGGAGCATCCGAGCCATCTCGTCTTGTTCGGTCGTGTGACTTTTCGCGATCCCGGGACACTCCCAAAGACGGGACAGACGGCCAACTTGTTCGCGCGACATCGCTCAAGGCGTCCACACGCGGGTCTGTCAGGGTAACCGTGCAAGTGGCCCGCTCGGTGGGGAAGTTTCCGCGTACCGAGACCGCGCGCCGCTACGCCGGCATCTCGGCTCGAATGCGTACACCCTGCGCGCACTAACGGTCAGCGGTCCTACTGCAGCGACCAGCGGACCCTTGGCGTTGGTCGGGGCGGCGATGGCTAGGGTCCCAGCATGCAGGCTCGTGACCTAGCCGAGGAGTTCCCGGTGGTCCGCTTGGATGACGACGCGCTGGAGGCCACCCGGCTGATGACCGACCAGGGTCTGCCAGGACTGGTCGTGGTCGACGAGCACGGCGGTCCGCTGGTCGTCCTCCCGGCGTCGCAGGTGCTGCGGTTCGCGCTGCCGGAGTACATCGAGGAGGATCCGGCACTGGCGCGGGTCTACGGCGAGCGCGAGGCCGACACCTTCTGCAAGGAGCTGGTGGGTCGCAAGGTGCGCGAGCTGATGCCCGGCAGGCAGTACCTGCCCAAGAGGGACCGCGACAAGCCGGTGGTGTCGGCTGCCGCGACGTTAATCGAGGTCGCGTCGGTGATGACGCGCCAGCATTCGCCGGTGGTTGCGGTGGTCGACGACGAGCAGATCCTCGGCGTCATCACCGTGCACCGCCTGCTCGGCGCCGCGCTGCCTCGCTCGTGAACGCGCCCACCTGGCAGGTCGCCTTGTCGATCGCGGTCTTCGCGGGCGCCTACGTCACCATCGCCACGGAGTGGGTGCACCGAGTCAAGGCCGCCCTGGTCGGTGCCGGG
>JALYQN010000360.1 GCA_030855835.1 Actinomycetota bacterium
GCCGAGACCTTCCGCGACTGGTGGACCCGCACTCGGGGTGGGCGGTGAGTGGAGCCGAGGACGGCCGCCGCGAGGTGCTGGCCCGGATCAGGTCAGCGAACCGGGCCGCAGGGGTGACTGGGTCAACCGAGCCGACGGCGCCGTCGGGGCCGTCAGTGCCGTCGGTGCCGCGCGACTACGCCACAACCGGTGCGCTTGCGGCCGGCTCGGTCGAGGTCATCGACCTGCTCGAGGATCGGTTGGTCGACTACCGAGCCGCGGTGACCCGCTGCTACGACGCCGGAGTCGCCGACGCGGTGCGCGCCGCGCTGGATGCGGCCGGCGCCCGTCGGGTGGTCGTCCCGCCCGGACTGCCGCCGGAGTGGGTACCGGCGACCGGGCTGGACACGGTCGTGATCGACGACGGCTCGCTGAGCCCGGCCCAGCTCGACGAGATGGACGCGGTGGTCACCGCGTCCACCGCGGCCGCCGCGGTCACCGGGACGATAGTTCTCGACGGCTCCCCCGACCAGGGCCGCCGCGCGATCAGTCTGGTGCCCGACGTGCACGTCTGCGTGGTCGGGGCCCAGCAGGTTGTGCACTCGGTCCCGGAGCTGCTGGCCCGGCTGGAGCCGAGCCGGCCGACGACGTTCATCAGCGGACCATCGGCGACCAGTGACATCGAGCTGGAACGGGTCGAAGGCGTACACGGCCCTCGCACCCTGCACGTTGTGCTGGTGATCGAGCCCGACGACGCCGCCTGACCCGTCCGCCGCCACTCCCGACTGTTCAGGCGCGTCAGGGGCGGAGGGGCCAGGAGTCGTGTCGGCTAGGTGGTCAGGGAAGGTCGAGGGCGGCGGCGATAGGAACACCCGGGCGGTACGCCAGGTGCTGGTGGCTCGGCGCGTCCAGCACCGCCAGATCCCCCCGCGCCCCAGCCCGCAGCACGCCTACGTCGTCGCGGCACAGGGCCTGCGCCCCGCCCGCGGTCGCGGCCCACACCGCCTCGTCCGGCGTCATCCCCATCTCGCGCACCGCCAGCGCGATCACGAACGGCATGGAGGTGCTGTTGCACGTACCCGGGTTGCAGTCGGTCGCCAGCGCCACCGTGACCCTGGCGTCGAGCAGCCGGCGGGCGTCGGGGTAGGGCGAGCGCGTGGAGAACTCCACTCCCGGCAACAACGTGGCGACCGTGTCCCCGCAGACCAGCGCATCGAGGTCTTCGGCGCCGATGTGCGTGCAGTGGTCGACGCTGGCGGCGCCCAGTTCCACCGCCAGCCGCACGGCCGGTCCAGGCGCGAGCTGGTTGCCGTGCACCCGCAGGCCGAGCCCGGCGGCCAGACCGGCCTCCAGCACGCGCCGTGACTCCGCCGCGTCAAACGCGTGCGGGCTGGCCGGCTCACAGAACACGTCGACCCACCGTGCGTACGGGAGGCATGCGGTCAGCATGTCGCCGGTGACCAGGCCGAGGTACACGGAGCGCTCCACCCCAGGTGGCACCACGTGTGCGCCCAGGAACGTCGTCTCGTCGGTGACCTCGCGGGCCAGTCGCAGCGCACGCACCTCCTGCTCAACGTCCAGGCCGTAGCCGCTCTTGATCTCGACCGTGGTCGTGCCCTGCGTCCGCATCTCCGCCATCCGCACCGCGAGCAACCGGCGCAGCTGGCCATCGGAGGCAGCACCAGTGGCCGCGACCGTGTTGGCGATCCCCCCGCCGTCGTACGGCGCACCGGCCATCCGCGCGGCGAACTCCGCTGACCGGTCACCGGCGAACACCAGGTGGGTGTGCGAGTCGACGAACCCCGGGAGCACCGCCCTGCCGGCCAGGTCCCGGGCCAGGTCGGCCGCTGGGGCCTCGGCGCTCGCCCCGACCCAGGCCACCACCCCGTCTTGCACCACCACGGCCGCGTCCGTCACCAGCCCGAGCGGACCGCGGTCGCCGGCGTCCAGCGTCGGGTCGTTGGTGACCAGCTCGCCGATCCCGGTCACAAGCGTGCTGGGCCCCGCGGCGGTCATCTCGACCTCCACAGTGGCTCGATCGCCGCCCGCAGCAGCGCGGCTACGTCGCCGAGCACGTGCACGCCGCCGGCCACGATGAGATTGCCGTCCACCAGCACAGTGTCGACGTCGGCCGCGCTGGCGGTCAGCACCACCTGCGCAGGGTCGATGCCAGCGGTCCGCACCGAGTCCAGGCGGACCGCGACCAGGTCCGCCCGTGCGCCGACCGCGATCGATCCCGCGTCGGCCACGCCGAGGCAGCCGTGCGCACCCAGCGCGGCGACCAGCTCTGCCGGCCGAAACCGACCGCGGCGCCATGAGCGCAGCCGCTCGTGTGCCTCCAGCGAGCGAGCCTCCGCCATCAGGTCGGTGCGGACGTGCTGGTCACTGCCAAGCGCGAGCGGCGAGCCGGCATCCACCAGTTCCCGCGCCGGCCCGATCCCGTCGGCGAGGTCAGCCTCCGTGCTCGGGCACAGGCAGGCCGTGGTCCGGCTCGCCCCCAGCAGCGCCACGTCACCAGCGCTCAGGTGGGTGGCGTGCACCGCGGTGCTCTGCACACCCAACGCACCCGCGGCCGCCAGCA
>JALYQN010000374.1 GCA_030855835.1 Actinomycetota bacterium
CGACTACTCGTGCGTGCACGCCGCGCTGGCCCTGCGCGAGGCCGGGGTCGAGACGGTGATGCTCAACTGCAACCCGGAGACGGTGAGCACCGACTACGACACCTCCGACCGGCTCTACTTCGAGCCGCTGAGCTTCGAGGACGTCCTGGAGGTCGTCGACGCCGAGCGTGCGGCCGGGCCGGTGTTGGGGGTGATCTGCCAGCTCGGCGGGCAGACGCCGCTCGGCCTGGCCCAGCGGCTCAAGGACGCCGGCGTCGCCGTGGTGGGGACGCAACCGGAGGCGATCCACCTGGCTGAGGAGCGCGGCGCCTTCGGGCGGCTGCTGGCCGCCGCGGGGCTGCCGGCGCCGAAGCACGGGACGGCGACGTCGTACGCCGAGGCGGTCGCGATCGCGGCGGAGATCGGCTACCCGGTCCTGGTCCGCCCGTCGTACGTCCTCGGCGGCCGCGGCATGGAGATCGTGTACGACGACGCGACGCTGGAGGCCTACATCGGCAAGGCCACCGACGTCAGCCCCGAGCATCCCGTACTGGTCGACCGCTTCCTCGAGGATGCGATCGAGATCGACGTCGACGCGCTCTACGACGGCGCGCAGCTGTACCTCGGCGGCGTGATGGAGCACATCGAGGAGGCCGGAATCCACTCCGGCGACTCCGCGTGCGCGCTGCCGCCGATCACCCTCGGGGTCAGCGAGATCGAGCGGATCCGGCGCAGCACCGAGGGCATCGCGGCCGGTGTCGGCGTCCGGGGCCTGCTCAACGTGCAGTACGCGCTCAAGGACGACGTTCTCTACGTGCTGGAGGCCAACCCGCGCGCCTCCCGCACCGTGCCGTTCGTGTCCAAGGCGACTGCGGTACCGCTGGCCAAGGCGGCGGCTCGGATCGCCCTGGGCGCCAGCATCCCCGAGCTGCGCGCCGAAGGCCTGTTGCCGGCGGCGGGGGATGGCGGCGACCTGCCGCTGGACGCGCCGATCTCGGTCAAGGAGGCCGTGCTGCCGTTCCACCGTTTCCGGACCGCGGAAGGGCACGGGGTCGACACCGTGCTCGGCCCGGAGATGAAGTCCACCGGCGAGGTCATGGGCATCGACGCGGTGTTCGGGACCGCCTTCGCGAAGTCGCAGACTGCGGCGTACGGCTCGCTGCCCACGTCGGGGACGGTGTTCGTCAGCCTGGCCAACCGCGACAAGCGCTCTGCCATCTTCCCGGTGAAACGGCTGGCGGACTTGGGTTTCCGGGTCATGGCGACGGCGGGGACAGCACAGGTGTTGCGCCGCAACGGAGTCGATGCCGAAGTGGTGCTCAAGTACAGCGAGGGTCCCGGCAACTGCGTCGAGCGGATCCTCGCCGGCGATGTGGCGATGGTGGTGAACACGCCGTTCGGCTCACCTGGCAACGCGGGACCCCGGCTGGACGGCTACGAGATCCGCACCGCTGCGGTCACCGTCGGCATCCCGTGCATCACCACGGTGCAGGGTGCGGCGGCGGCCGTGCAGGGGATCGAGGCGCAACTGGCCGGACAGGTCGGCGTACGTCCGCTGCAGGAGCTGCACGCTGCCCTGCGCGCCTACCGGTCCGGCCGGCCGACATGACGGCCCCGAGCCAGGTGCGGGCCCGGCTGGTGGGCAGCGAGCCGGTCGGTGCGTACCAGTTGCTCACCCTCGACGCCCCTGCGGTCGCGGCGGGCGCCGGACCCGGTCAGTTCGTGGCTGTCGCCGTTGGCGGTCCGGGTTCGGCGATGTTGCTGCGCCGTGCGTTCGCGCTCTACACCGCCGATCCGGCCACCGGCCTGGTGCAGGTGGTGGTGGCCGAGCACCGGCCCGGCACCGCCTGGCTGGTGCACTCACCGGTGGGCACCGAGCTGGACCTGGTCGGGCCCCTCGGCCGTCCGTTCCCGCTGCCCGCCGCAGCCGGTATAGCGGTGCTCGTCGCCGGCGGCTACGGCAGTGCGCCGATGTTCGACCTGGCCCGTCGCCTGCGCGAGCGGGGCAGCGCAGTGCATCTCGTGCTCGGCGCGGCCACCGGGGAGCGG
>JALYQN010000406.1 GCA_030855835.1 Actinomycetota bacterium
GAGGTGTCGCGTCCGGCTGCTGCGTTACCGGCCCGGCAAGCGGGCCACCGTGCTGGTCACCTCCGGCGCCGGGACGGCGTCGTACGTGGCCAAGGCCTACCACGACCCGGCCAAGGCAGCCGCTGTAGCGGGTGAGGCCCCAGCGTTGGCCGCGGGCAGCGACCAGTGGCGGGTGCTGCGTCTCGCGCCGACGGTGGCCCACGTACCGGCGCTCGCCATGGTGGTCCAGCGGGCGGTGCGCGGGGTCCCTCTCGACGTCCTGGTCGGCACCGGCCGGGGGTGTGACCGGCGTGCTGCGAACGGCGTGGCGCTGGCCGCCGCCGCGTTGGCTGAGCTGCACCGCGCCCCACTCGCCAGCACCCGCCGGCGACCAGTCGGCCGTGAGCTGGACCGCTTCAGCGTCCGGTCGGCACGGATCGCGAGCGTCGACCCGAGGTTCGGGGCGGCCGCCGCACGACTCGCCGAGCGCCTGAAGGGGGTCGGTGCCGCGCTGCCCCCGGCGAAGCCCGGGCTGGTGCACGGCGACTGCAAGCCGAGCCAGTTCCTGCTGTCCGGAACGCACGCGTACCTGCTGGACCTGGACCACCTGGGGGTCTCCGACCAGTCAGTGGATGCGGGTACCTTCCTCGCCACGCTGCGCCAGCTGGCCACCAGACATGTGCTGGCCGGGGGGTCGGCGGCCGGAGCCGAGATGCTCAGCCGGCTCGCGAGAGGGTTCCTGGACACCTACGTTGACCGCAGCGGAGCTGGTCCGGTCGATGCCCGGTTCCGGGTCCGTTGGCAGGAGGCGGTCGCACTGGAGCGCAAAGCGCTCCGCGCGTTCGCGCGGGCACCCGCCTCGCCCCTGGCCGGCGCCCTGGTGGACGCGACGGACCGGTGTCTCGACGAGCTGGAAGGAACGACGTGACCCTGACGGAACCATCGGCCACATCGTTCACCCCGTCACAAGCGGAGCCGTCGACGGCTGCAGCGCCACCACCGGCACCTGCACCCTCGACGAAGAAGCCGGCGGGGCGCCGCGTCGGCAGCGGCGACCTGCGACGGACCGTTCGGCTGTTCCGGCGGTTCATGGGCAACCCGCGGGTCTACCTGGTCGGTGTCGTGCTGCTCGTGCTCGAGGCCGGAACTGCCGTGATCGAGCCGTACCCGATCGCCTACCTCATCGACTACCTGCAAGGGGCCAGCCCCGCTCTCCGCGACATCGGTGCCCCGGCGCTGCTGGGCTCAGAGCGGCTGGAGACGATTCTGCTGCTCACCCTGGCGATCGTGGCGATCGCCGCGATCAACTCCGCGGCCGACTCGCTGACCGAGGTGTGCATGGCGCGGGGTGGCCGCTCGCTCGGCTACAGCGTGCGGACCGCGATGTACTCGCACCTGCAGCGGTTGCCGCTCGCGTACCACGACAAGAAGCGCACCGGTGACGTCCTGACCCGGGTCACCGGCGACGTGCTGGTCGTCGAGGACTTCGTCGTCAAGTCGGTCAGCAACATCCTCGGCAGCCTGCTGGTGCTCGTGGGCAGCTTCGCGTTCCTCGCCTTCCAGTCTCTGAACGTCGCCCTGGTTGCCGTCGTGGTGATCCCGATGCTCGCGGTCGTGTCCAACCACTACTCGCGCCGCATCAAGGTGGTCTCCAAGACCCAGCGTGACCGAGAAGGAGACCTGGCCTCCACCGCGCAGGAGATGCTCACGTCGATCCGGCTGGTCCAGAGCTACGGCCGGGGCAAGGTCGACCTGCAGCGCTTCTCCACCCAGACCGAGCGGAGCATGCACGCCTCGGTCGGCGCGGCGAACATCCAGGCCCAGTTCAGCTTCGTCATCGCGCTCGTGGAGGCGTTGTCCATCTCCGCCGTCATCTGGCTCGGGGTGTGGCTGGTCGACCGGGACGCGATCACGATCGGCACGCTGGTCCTGTTCGTGCTGCTGCTGCAGAACATGTTCAAGCCGGCCCGCAAGATCGTCAGCGAGTGGTACAAGATCGGCAAGGTCTTCGCCAGCGTCGAACGCATCGAGGATCTGCTCGACCGCGAGGTGGTGGTCAGCGACCTGCCGGACGCGGTGGCGGCCCCGCCGTTGTCGGGGCGGCTCAGCTTCCAGCACGTCAGCTTCGCCTACCCAGCCGAGCACGAGGACGGTTCGAGCGCCGCCAAGACCCCGCTGGTCCTCGACGACATCGACTTCGAGGTGGAACCCGGTGAGGTGGTGTCTTTGGTGGGCTTTAGCGGGGCCGGCAAGAGCACCATCGCCCAGCTGGTGCCCCGTCTGTACGACCCCGACGAGGGAGCGGTGCTCGTCGACGGCCTGCCGTTGCGAGCCCTCACCCTCTCCTCGCTGCGGGGCCAGGTCAGCCTGGTGCTGCAGGAC
>JALYQN010000417.1 GCA_030855835.1 Actinomycetota bacterium
GTCCGGCTCGAGGCCGCCGACACCGACTGGAGCTGGGGCAAGGGCCGGCTCGTTCGCGCCGACAGCGGCTCTTTGGTGGCACTCCTGAGCGGCCGAGCACTGCCGGACGGGGGGGCACTGCCCCGCAGCTGACAATTGGGCGCTGACACGCCCGGCGCCGCGTCCCCAACCTTTGCACCAGGAGGCGGAGATCCACGGGTCAACCATCTGCCGGAACCGCACCGCGCCGCACTAGCGGCAGTGATCCCGCTCGGCGTCGCACCCGCCGTTGCAGGAACCGGCCGCCCCCCGTCAATGACCTCTGGCCTGCGAGAACTGGAGCGGGTGACGGGAATCGAACCCGCACTGTCAGCTTGGGAAGCTGATGTTCTGCCATTGAACTACACCCGCGACTGGCTGCCCGACCGCGCCGCCGAGCGAGCGGCACGATACTACTGGGCCGGCCGCCGATCCCACGCTCGCGCGGTCAGTCCTCGGCGTCCAGCGCGCGGGCAAGCCGGCGCAGTCCGCGAGCCGCCTGGCGACGGGTCACGCCGGCCGGTCGAGCCGGAGGTGCGTGGCGTGGGCGGGTGTGACGGGACTGGTCGGCGATCTGCTGCTCGGCCAGGAAGTACGCGAAGTGGTCCATGGTGGTCTCGCTTGTCTGTCTAGGCGGTCTGAGATGTTCAGGCGCGGGCCAGGGAGATGTCGCCGGAGACGGTGGTCACACGCAAGACCACTGAGTCCTCGTCGTCGGCGGGCGGCTCCCCGCCCTCGAGGGCGGAATGGATGCTGCCGGACAGGCTGCTGACCTCGAGCCAGACGGGTGTGCCGTCGAGTACTCCTACGTGGATGTCGCCAGAGGCCGAGCTGGACTTGACCTGGCCGCTGCGGACCCGGCCGACGTGGTGGCCACCGGACGCGGTGGTGACGGAGACATCTTCGCCAGCCTCGTCGACACTGACATCGCCGGAGCCTGAGTTGACCTGCAGGGGCCCGGCACACTTCTCGACCCGGACGTCACCGGAGCCGGTGGTCACCGAGCAGGCGGCCGCCGCCGAGCGTACGACCACGTCGCCGGAGCCAGCCTGCACCCGCACCACAGCGTCGGCGCGCTCGATCCCGGTGTCGCCGGATCCGGCCTGCACGTACGCCTCCGCGACGTGCTGCAGCTGCACGTACCCGGAGCCGGATTTGGTGCGCACGTTGGCGAGCTGGCCCGTGCTGCGGATGTCGGCCGAGTCCGCGGCTATCTCCAGCGACGATCCGGTGGGAACCGCGACGCTGATCTCCAGCTCGGGGGCGCGTCGCATGAAACCGATACCGCGACGAGGCATCTTGACGACGATGCGGTCCCCGCGCTGCACGACCGTGGTGCGGTCGATCAGTTCGCGCGCGGTGTCGTCCCCGCAGCGACCCGGGCGGAGGATCACGGTCGTACGGTCGGTGGTCGACGCGTCGACCCGGACCTCGCCCGCGCCGGCCTCTATCGACAGCCGTACCGGGTCGGATGTTGTGAAGCCGTAGGTCAGCTCGTCAGTGTCTGACATGGTGCCGCTCATCTCTTCGGGCGTGGCTCGTAGGTTGCTGGAGGCAGTCGCTGGTCCGCGTTCACCGGACCCACCCCTGGACCCGGCGCTGCTTGCGCGGGCCGAAGCCGGCCTGGGAACCGAACGGCAGCGAGGACAAGTCGATGTCGACGTCGATCGCACGCTCCCGCGTCGCCCGTCGCAGCGCCTGGACGATCCAGCTGTTGAGCGACTGCCCGCGGTTTGACGCGATGTCCTCGGCCCGTGCCTTGACGGCTTCCGGGATGCGCACGGTGATCCGTGCCATGGCGGCGTCGGCCGCCTCGTCCTCGCCGGCTGGCTCGGCAGCCGACTCCTGAGCTGTGGGCTGGGATCCAGGATCGACTGCCGCGGTGACGACCAGCTGCGGCTCGCGGCCCTTCATCCGTACGTCGACGGCCCCGCCGCTCATCGCGGCGGTGATCTCGGCGGCGGCGTCGGCCAGCGCCTCGAGCATTGCCATCCGCACCGCGGGGTCGATGGCAGCAGCCAGTCTCTCGGCGCTGACGCGAGCCTCGGGGCCGGCGGCCTCCGCGACCGTGGCGAGCTCGTCCCGCAGGCGGTCGATGTACGGTGCCAGCTCCATGACGCCATTCTGACATCACTGTGACGGCACGTCAAGCGTCGTTGCGACGTCTAATAAGCGTCAGAACGACGTTCATGCCTCTGAACACCACTGTCTGGACACTCAGCGACAAGGAACACCGGAGGGTGCCGGCCAGCGGCCCTACTCGCAGTGTGTTGGCGGGTTGCGCCGTTTTCGCGCGAGATCGTCTCTGACCTGGTCTCATAGCGGCCAGAACGCGCAACCGCGCGCCGGGGGCAACGAAAGGTGAGTCGCGTGGAGACCAGCCAGGTCATATGGATCGTTGTCATCGTGGTCGTGCTCATCGCACTGATCGCGGCGGCTATGGCCATGTCGAGCAAGGCCAAGCAGCGCAAGGACGAAAAGCGTCGCGAACAGGCCGAGGACAAGCGCGCGCAGGTCGCGCGGGAAGAGTCCACCGTGCGCGAGCGGGAGGCTGAAGCGGCCAAGACCGACGCGGATGCCCGCCGGGCCCGCGCCGACGCGGACGCGAAGAGGGCGGAGGCCGAACGGTTGGACGCACAGGCCCAGGAGCGCAGCCACACCGCGGCAATGTCCCGCGAGAGTCAGCACGAGCAGCTGCGCGAGGCCGACCAGATTGACCCGCCCAGCCACGAAGGTGCAGGTGGCGACGACCAGGAGGACGGTGGCAACAGCCGCCGGGGGTCCGAGCGGGGCCACCGCGGCGACACTCGACACTGAGCACCGGGGGGCCGATCCACCGGCACCGCCCTGGCGGCTCGGCCTGCTTACGGTCCGGCGGGGGCGGAGCCGGTGCCGTCGTCGACCTCGCCGCGGTGCACCGCGGCGAGCAGCAGCTGGGAGACGTCCAGTACCTCGACCTCCTCGGGGGCTGCACCGGCCGCCTGCTGTGAGGTCAGCCCGTCGGACAGCATGATCCGGCAGAACGGGCAGCCGATCGCGATCTGATCGGCCCCGGTGGCGACCGCCTCGGCGGTGCGGTTGTTGTTGATCCGCTCGCCGATGGTCTCCTCCATCCACATCCGCGCCCCGCCAGCCCCGCAGCAGAACGAGCGCTCGGAGTTACGCGGCATCTCGGTGAACGTGGCGCCTGGAATGACCGCCAGCAGCTCGCGGGGCGGTGCGTACACCTCGTTGTGCCGGCCGAGGAAGCACGGGTCGTGGTACGTGATCGTCTTGCCGTTAACCGCGCCACCGGCGGGCGCCACCGGGGTGAGGCGACCGTCGCGTACCAGCCGGTTGAGCAGCTGGGTGTGGTGCACGACCTCCAGGCGCCCCCCCAGCTCTCCGTACTCGTTCTTCAGCGTGTTGAAGCAGTGCGCACAGGTGGCGACCACCTTCGTCGCGCGCGCCTCGGCCAGCACCTCGATGTTCTGCGTCGCCAGCAGCTGGTAGACGAACTCGTTACCCGATCGCCGCGCCGGGTCGCCGGTGCAGGTCTCACCGTCTCCCAGCACGGCGAAGTCGACACCCGCGGTGTGCAGCAACTCGGCCACCGCGCGGGTGGTCTTCTTCGCCCGGTCCTCGTACGCGCCGGCACAGCCGACCCAGAACAGGTACTCGACCTCGGTCAGGTCGGCCGGGTCGGCGGCTGCTGGGCCACCCACCACCTTGACGTCGAACGGCAGCCCCTTGGCCCAGTCCATCCGCGCGGAGGCGGGCATGCTCCACGGATTGCCCTTGTTCTCGAGCCCCTTGAACAGCTGGTTGAGCTCGGCGGGGAAGTTCGACTCCACGAGCACCTGGTAGCGGCGCATGTCCATGATGTGGTCGACGTGCTCGATGTCGACCGGGCACTGCTCGACGCAGGCGCCGCAGCTGGTGCACGACCACAAGACGTCGGGGTCGAGGACACCACCCTCTGCGGCGGTGCCGATGAGGGGACGCTCGGCCTCCTTAGCAACTGCCTCGGGCAACGATTCACGCTCGCCCTCCGCGGCCTGCAGGTACGGCGCCTTGGCGAAAGCGTGGTCGCGCAGGTCGAGGACGAACAGCTTGGGCGACAATGGCTTGTCGGTGTTCCACGCTGGGCACTGCGACTGGCATCGGCCACACTCGGTGCAGGTGGCGAAGTCGAGCATGCCCTTCCAGGTGAAGTCCTCGACCTTGCCGCGACCGAACACGTCGGTGTCCGGGTCGGCCTCCTCGAAGTCCAGCAGCCTGCCGTT
This sequence comes from Actinomycetota bacterium, assembly GCA_030855835.1. Taxonomy (GTDB): domain Bacteria; phylum Actinomycetota; class Actinomycetes; order Propionibacteriales; family Nocardioidaceae; genus JACCVL01. Next base: position 4,284 of record JALYQN010000417.1, read on the forward strand.
GCTGCGCATCGGGAGCAGCGCGCCCAGCGCCTTCGGTCGGCGGGAGAACAGTACGTTGAGCGGCGCGATGAAGATGTGCAGGTGCTTGGAGTTGACCACGATCACCAGGAAGGTGAGCATCACGCCGATGTGTGCCAAGAGCCCTACCGACTCGAGCGCCTCGTTGGTGTCGGCACCCAGCGGCTCCAGCGCCGCCGCGCCGGCCTGCGACACGAACGCCCCGGAGTCGTACGGGAAGTGACCGGTGTTGATGCTGGCACCCCGGAACAGGAACATCGTCCAGAGCACGTTGAAGATCATGAACAGGATCAGCCAGGCACCGCCGAGGTGCGAGCCCTTGAACCGGGATCGGCGGTCGAGCCGTGCCGGCGAGTTGCGCACCCGGATCAGCGCGAACGTCACGATGCCGAGCAGCGCCAGCGCCGCGATCAGGTCCTGCGCGAAGCCGAGAACCGCCCACTGCCCAACCAGCGGGATGTGGAAGTCGGCATCGAACAGGGCGCCGTACGCCTCGAGGTAGACCGTGCCGAGGATGAGGAATGCCCAGAACACGAAAAGGTGCGCGAGCCCGGGCAACGACCACTGCAGCAGCTTGCGCTGGCCGAACACCTCGACCAGCTGGGTGCGCGCCGCTTCGCCGAGCCGAGCGCGTACACCCTCGACCCGCTCCGGCGCCGGCTGCCCACTCATGGCCAGCCGGTAGAGCCAGCGCACCCGCGCTCCCGCGACGGCCAGGGCGAGCAGGGTCAGCCCGAGCCCGAGCACCACAAGGAGCATGACTAGGGATGCTACAACCGCGCTCCGACCGCTCGAGACGTCACACGAGTCAAGCGTGACCGCTGACGCGTTGTCTGACGTCCGGGGCGGTCGGGCAGGTCGGGGGTGGGGGTGGCGCACACGAGGTGGGCGGTGTTCGCTGAGGCCCGTGCAGGCCGTGGTGGAGGTCGAGGTGGGGCCGGTGGCCCCCGCCGACGTGGTGTCGATCGCTCGCGACGGGGCTCGCGTTCGGCTGGCACCGGACGCCGTCACCGCGATGCAGCACGCGCGGGAGGCGGTCGAGGCGCTGGCGGGCGACACGTTGCCGCACTACGGCATCTCCACCGGGTTCGGGGCGATGGCCACCACCCACATCCCGGTGGAGCGC
>JALYQN010000424.1 GCA_030855835.1 Actinomycetota bacterium
GCAGCGAGCCGTGCAGGGCCCACAGCGCCTGGTCCTCCTGTGGGTCCACGAGCATCAGCTCGGTGACCCGGACCCGGGTCTCGCGCAGCGCCTCCAGGGCCGAGGCCAGCTCGGACTCCTCCGAGGCTCCGCCGACATCACGCGACTCCGCCCGTACCAGCCGGCCGAACGACCGTACGACGCCGGCCAGGTCGTGCAGCAGCACGGTCAGCACCTCACGCATGTCGCGTGCGCCGGACCCGAGCCCCGCCTCCGCGCGCAGTCGTTCACCCAGTGCGCGGCACAGGCCACGGACCGCCACGATGCAGTGCTCGATGGCGTCCAGCCCGACCCGCAGCTCGGGGCTGGTGTCGACGGTCCCGACGGTTCGGGGGTTGAAGCGCCGGCTCTCCTCGGCCGCCACCAGCACCTGGTCGGCACGGGCCACCGTGCCCACCAGCCGGCGGGCGTCCTCCAGCCACTGGTCGGCCTGCTCGGGGGTCGGGTCGCCGGCCAGCTCCTCGGCCACCCGGTCGAGCAGACCGGCCATCTTCCCGGCCGCGCGCGCGACGGCGTCGCCGGCACCGCGGGTCTGCACCGCGGGTGGCACCAGCAGGTTGAACGCCACACCCACCGCAGCACCGACAAGGGTCTCGCTGATGCGCTCCCCCGCCGCCGCCTCTGCCCCACCGACCGCCAGCACGAGCATCGCGCTGATGGGCACCTCCAGCAGGTGGTCGCCCAGCCGCAGCAGCTGGCCGATCACGACCGACAGCCCCACGACCAGCCCGAGACTCCACCAGGTGAGGCCGACGCCGGACGAGACCACCACTGCCAGCACGACGCCGGACACCACGCTCAGCACCCGGTTCACCCCGCTGCGCAACGTGCTGAACAAGGTGACCTGGACCACCAGCACGGCGGTCAGCGGGGCCAGTGTCGGGTCCGATCCCGGTACCACCGCCTCGGCGATCACGTACGCGGCCACCGCCGCCCCGGCCAGACGCACCGCTCGGGTTGCCGCCCCCCGGCCACGCTGCCGCAAGCGGGCGACCGCGGAGCTGGCCCCTCGCCGCACAATCGAAATGCGGGCAGACACCTCCGCATTCTCCCACCCCGCCCCCCACGAAATGCGGGAAGTTGGCTGGCTCAGGGCAGCCGAGGGCAGCCAGGTTCCCGCAATTGGCAGGTGGCGGGCGCGCAGTCGGGTGGAGTGGCGCGAAGCGGGGCGGCTAGGGCTGCGGGGTGTCCAGCTGCGCCGCGGTCGATTCCTGCGGAACGGCCACGTGCAGGCCGTTGCGCACCACCCGGAAGACCTCCGGGGTGGCCGTCACCACCTCACCGTCGATGTTGATGTGCCGGGGCGGATCGGTCCGCACGACCACCTCACGTGTCGCCACGTGGGTGACGAGCTCGTGCTCGACGAAGCGGCCGGTCCGGAACGCCGACACGATCTTCAGGTGGTCGCGGAAGCGTCCCCGCGCGATCGCGTACACGTCCAGGCTGTGATCGTCGATCCCTGCACCGGGGGCCATCACGTTGCCGCCCCCGTAGTAGCGGCCGTTGCCGATGGCGACCTGCATCGCCTCCGCGATGTCGATGGTGGCGTGGTCGCCCTGCGGGAACTCAAGCCGGGCCCGGAAGGGCTCGTACCCGCGGTAGGCCTTGAGCGTGGCGATCGGGTAGGCGACCGCGCCCAGCCGGCGCTTGAGGCTCGGGCTGAGGGCACGGCTCACGGCGACCGACAAGCCGAGTGAGGCGACGTTGACGAAGTAGTTGTCGTCGGCGACGCCGAGGTCGACGTCGACCACCTTGCCGGAGCTGAGCACCTCGCAGGCCGCGTCGACGTCGGACGGAATCCCCATCGTGCGGGCGAAGTCGTTTGCGGTGCCCAGCGGCAGCACCCCGAGAACGGCCGCGCCGGCCACCAGTTGGTCCACCACCGCGCTGACGGTGCCGTCCCCGCCCCCGAGCACCACGAGGTCGCAGCCGTCGGCCAGGGCCCGCTGGACCGTCTCGGGCAACCGGGTGGCGTCGCTCAGCGGGAACACGTCGACCAGCGGCAGGCCGAGCGCGGTGAGCCGCTCCCGCGCGCGGTTGAACGCAGCCGCACCGGTACGGGAGCCGGTGTTGACGATCAGCGCAGCCTTGGTGCACTCCACGCGGTCGGTTGTCGGCACGCCTGGCAGCCTACGGGGGCGATCCCGGGCGGCCCCTGCGCCACTCGGTGAATGCTGTGGCCACCTCAGCCGAACAGGACCTCCGCCTCGGCGTACAGCTCGGGGCGCACCGTCTTCAGCTCGCCGGTCCCCTCGGACAGCGGAACCCGCACGATGTCAGTACCTCGCAGCGCCACCATCGTGCCGAAGTCGCGCTCGTGCACCGCCTGGGCCGCGTGCAACCCGAACCGGGTCGCCAGCCAGCGGTCGAAGGCCGTGGGGGTGCCGCCGCGTTGCACGTGGCCGAGCACGACGGCCCGGGCCTCCTCCCCGGTACGGCTCTCGATCTCCTTGGCCAGCGCGTCCCCTATGCCACCGAGACGTACGTGGCCGAACGCGTCGGTGTCCCCGTCGGCCTGCGCCATCGTCCCCTCGGCCGGGGTCGCGCCCTCGGCCACCACGATGATCGGCGAGTACCGGGTCGCGAACCGGCTCTCCACCTGGGCGCACACCCGTTCGATGTCGAAGGGCCGCTCCGGGATCAAGATGATGTTGGCGCCCGACGCCAGCCCGGAGTGCAGCGCGATCCAGCCGGCGTTGCGGCCCATCACCTCCACGACCAGCACCCGGTGGTGCGACTCGGCGGTCGTGTGCAGTCGGTCGATGGCCTCCATGGCGATGTTGACTGCCGTGTCGAAGCCGAAGGTGAAGTCGGTGCCGGACAGGTCGTTGTCGATGGTCTTCGGCACGCCGACGACCGCCACGCCCAGCTCCGCCAACCTGGTCGCCACCCCGAGGGTGTCCTCGCCACCGATCGTCACCAGGGCGTCACAGCCGTGCGCCTGCAGGGTGTCCTTGATCTGCGTCACCCCGCCCTCGACCGCGAAGGGGTTGGTCCGGGACGAGCCGAGGACGGTGCCGCCACGCGGCAGGATGCCCCGTACCTGCGGGATGCCCAGCTCGACGGTGTCGTCCTCCAGCGGACCGCGCCAACCGTCGCGGAACCCGACGAAGTCCATCCCGTACTCGGTCACCCCTTTGCGGACCACCGCCCGGATCACCGCGTTCAGCCCGGGGCAGTCGCCGCCGCCGGTGAGCACACCCACTCGCATCCGCCAACCCAACAGCAGACCGCTCAGCGCGCCGTGTCGGGGTCAGGCTCGCCCAACCGCAACCGCACGCGACGGAACCCCCGGCCCTTGCTCTCGATCTTGGCGATCTCGATCCGGCCGACCTGCCGGGTCGACGCGACGTGGGTGCCGCCGTCGGCCTGGGTGTCGAGGCCGGCAATGTCCACGATGCGCACCAGCTCCACCTGCGCGGGCACAAGGTTGGTCGCCGTGCGCACGATGTCGGGGATGGCGAACGCCTCCGCACGCGGCAGCACGCTGACCGCGATCCCCCGGTCGGCGGCAACCTCGGCGTTGCACGCCTGCTCGATGGTGGCCTTGAAGTCCGGCGGCAGCTGGTCCATGCCGAAGTCCATCCGCGCGACGCCCGGCTCCATGTTGCCGCCCGTGACCAGGGCGCCGTAGTCGCGAAACACCACACCGCACAGCAGATGCAGACCGGAGTGGGTGCGCATCAGCAGCGAGCGCCGGTCGTCCTCGACCGCGCCGCGTACCGCGGCGCCGACGGGCGGCAGCGGGTCGTCGTGGTGCGGCACCAGCACCAGATCGTCGCTCTTGCGGGCGCCGACGATGCGGGTCTGGACGCCGCCCCACAGCAGCACACCGTGGTCCGGCGGCTGCCCGCCGCCGCCGGGGTAGAACGCCGAGCGGTCCAACACGATGCCCGGTTCGTCACCGGGCGGACCCGTGGTGTGCAGCACCGTCGCGTCCCACTCGCGCAGCGTCTGGTCGGCCAGCTCGAGTCGCTGCGTACGCCCGTGTCGGTCGAGCTGCTCTGCGGGCTCTGCCACGCCGCGCGAGGCTACCCGACCGCCGCGCCACCACTTTCGCAAGGCGGCCTGCCTAACACCCACTGAGCGGGCACGCGGAGGTCGCGAGGGCGGGCACGGCCCGCTGCCACGTACGCTGCGCCGCATGACCTTCTCGGTCGTGGGACGCAGCCCGGACGGGCGCAGCGCCGGGATCGCGGTGGCGTCGAAGTTCCTCGCCGTCGGGAGTGCGGTACCGGCGGCGCGGCATGGGATCGGCGCCATTGCCACCCAGGCATATGCCAACACCCTCTACAAGCGCGCCGGCCTGGCGTTGCTCGCCGACGGCCACTCGGCGCAGGAGACGCTGCACAGCCTGCTCGCCGGCGACGAGGGCCGCGCCGACCGGCAGGTGGGCGTGGTGGACGCCACCGGACGCGCCGCGACGTACACCGGCAGCGGCTGCCACGACTGGGCCGGCGGTCGTGCCGGCGACGGCTACGCCATCCAGGGCAACATCCTCACCGGTCCGGACGTCGTCGAGGAGATGGAGCGCGGTTGGCTCGACGGAGCCGACCTGCCCCTGCCCGAGCGACTGCTCGCCACTCTGACCGCTGGCGACCTGGCCGGCGGCGACCGGCGCGGTCGCCAGAGCGCCGCGCTCCTGGTCGTCGCCGACTCCGGCGGCTACACACCCGGTGACGACCTTGCCTACGACCTGCGGGTCGACGACCACCCCGACCCGACGCCGGAGCTGGCTCGCCTGCTGGCGCTGCACCGCACCTACTTCGATGCGCCGGACGAGGAGCTTATGCTGCCGCTCGACGGCGCCCTCGACACAGAGGTAGGCACGCTGCTCGCGGCCGTGGGACACCCGGACCTCGACAGCTGGGCCGGCGTAGAGAACTACGAGGCGCGGCTCCGCCCGGGCCGGATCGACCCGTTCGTGCTGGCCCGGCTGCGTGAGCAGGCCGCCGCCGGGTCCCGGGACCGGTGACGACGGTGTCTCTCAGTCGCACCACGCTGGTCGTGCTGGTCGCCCTTCCCGGGCTGGTGCTCGGCACCGCCGGCATCTTCCATCCCGGGCACCTGACGCCCGAGGACGCCCAGCGGTGGCGAGACATCCACATCGTGGCGCTGCCGCTGTTCCCGCTGCTTGCCCTCGGCCCGTGGCTGCTGGCCCGCCAGGCGCACCCGGTCGCCGGTTGGGTGGCGCTGCTGCTCGGCTACACGTACGCGATGTTCTACACCGGGCTCGACCTGCTTGCGGGCGCCGGTGCGGGGCAGCTCAAGCTGGTCGACTCCGCCGACCTCGGCACCATCTTCGACCTGGCCGACGCGCTCGCAACCGTGGGCGTATGGGCCTATCTGCTGGCGAGCGTGCTGGCGGCCGGAGTGGTGCTGTGGCGCACAGGTCTGCGTGCGCTGCCAGGCGCGCTGGTGGTCGGGGCCGCGTCGGTGTCGTTCCTCGACAGCCACATCTATTGGACCCGGGGGGTGCTCACGATGTACGCGTTGGCGGCGGGCTGGGCTGCGCTGGCCGCGGTCCTCCCTCTCGGCGGGCCGGCTGGGCCTCAGGCAGCCTCTGCGTCCGCGTCGCTCCCCGGCCCGGGCTGAACGCTGCCCGGATCCTGGGCCCGGCCCTTGGTGGCGTACACGTCGACGTACTCCTGGCCGGACAGGTCCATGATCTCGTACATGATCTCGTCGGTGACCGCGCGCAGGATGTACCGGTCGGACTCCATCCCCTCGTAGCGGGAGAAGTCCAGCGGCCGCCCGAACCGCACCCGTGGCCGGTGGTAGCGCCCCAGCACCCGACCGGGCGGGGCCACCACGTCGGTGCCGATCACCGCGACCGGGATGACCGGCGCCTTCGACTCCAGCGCCAGCCGGGCCACGCCGGTACGCCCGCGGTAGAGCCGGCCGTCGGGCGAGCGGGTGCCCTCCGGGTAGATGCCGAACAGCCCGCCGGCGCGCAGGATCTTCAGCCCGGTACGCATGGCGCCCTCGGCCGCCTTGCCGCTGGCCCGGTCGATCGGCACCTGGCCGGCGCCGGAGAAGAACGTCCGCTGCAGCCAACCCTTGAGCCCGCGGCCCTCGAAGTACTCCGCCTTGGCGACGAACGTAACCCGCCGCGGGATCACCAGCGGCATGAACAACCAGTCGGAGTAGCTGAGGTGGTTGCTGGCCAGGATCACCGCCCCGTGCTCAGGGACGTTGTCGACGCCCTCTGCCTGCGGTCGGAAGACCGTCTTGAGGGCGGGTCCGATCAGCACCCACTTCAGTACCCAGTAGAACACCGCGCTCCTCACGATCTGCTCCCCCGGGCCCCGGTGCTGGCACCCTACTCGGCCTCGACCCGTGCGACCATGACCCTCGTGAGCGACGAGCCGGGGCGGGACGAGACCGGCCGCGACAACGATTTCGACGAGGCCTGGGCCCGGATCGTGGCCGAATACGACCGCACAACGGACGATTCCACCGACCACCCGAACGACCACCCGACCGACCGCACCGCCGATCACCCTGTCGACCATCCTGTCGACCACCCTGTCGACCACCCCGCCGACCACCCCAAACCCAACCCGGGCGCCGGTGGCGACAGCACTCCGTTCGTGCTGTCGCTCGGGGACGGACCCACCGAACCAGCCCCCGCATGGTCCGAGGACGACAGCCGCGTTGCCGGCGACTGGGTTCCGCCCCTGCCACCACCGCTGCCCCGGCCGACCGGCGCGACCGGCGCCGCATGGGTCGCGCTGGCCGGAGGCCCGCTGCTACTGCTGGCGTCGATCATCGTGGGCTGGCGGCTGCCGACACTGCTCATCGCAGCGAGCATCATCGGGTTCGTCGGCGGGCTGATCTTCCTCATCGCGCACATGGACGACCACCGCCACCGCGACGGCTGGGACGACGGCGCCCAGCTCTGACCGCGCCCCAAGGCAGGAAGCGAAGGAGCAGTCGTGCAGGTCAGCGACACCATCGAGATCACCGGGCACCTGCTTGATGCCGGCATCCTGACCCGCATCCTCGACGACATCCGGGAGTACGACGGCGACCACACCATCGACCGCTTCAACGTCGGCCGCGAGGCCGCCGACACGTCCACCGCGACGCTCACCGTCCGGGCCGACGACGACGACGCCCTGCAGCGGCTGCTGATGCGGCTGCAGACCCGCGGCGTGAACC
>JALYQN010000433.1 GCA_030855835.1 Actinomycetota bacterium
CTCCCCACCACGCCACCGCCGCGCAGCCGACCATCAACGCACCCAGGCCCGGCACCCCCAGGTAGCGGACGAATCCTGCTACGGGGGTGTCGGCCAGTGCGAAGGCGATCTTTCCCCACGGGAAGCCGGTGAACGGCACCGTGCTGCGGGCCAGCTCAACTCCCGCCCACAGGCCGGCCGTGGCCAGCGGCCACCAGGGGTACGGGCGCACCCACGTCGCCGCCCAGCCGAAGACGCCGTAGAACAGGGCCTCCAGCACGGTGAGAGCGATCCACGCGTCCGGCCCGATGACCTGTACCCAAGGCAGCATCACCGCCATGTAGGTCAGGCCGAAAGCCAGCCCGAGAACCGAGCCGTCTCGCGGTCGCCGGCCGTCCAGCACCGCCAGCGCCCCGACCAGGCCGGGCAGCAGCAGCGGCCACCAGCCGTACGGAGGGTAGGCAAGCCCCACAGCTGCGCCACAGACCAGTGCTGTGGCCAGGCGGGCAGCCAGCGACATGCGGGGCGCTCCCGAGGCGAGGGGTGGGACGGTGCCATGATGACAAACGCCGCCGCCGCGGCGGCCTCGGCCAAGCCGGCGGGCGGCGCGCGAGGAGCGCAGCGACCTTCGGACCGACCGCATGCCCGCCGGCTGCGAACACCGCGATCGTTGTCTACTGGCCGCCAGGCTCCTCGCGCAAACCACCCCTCGACCGGTGTGCGCTCCCGTCGTGACACACATCGCGCGACCGCGGGCCGGACCCGTTCCGTGCCTGCCGAGACGCCCACCGGACGAACCCTCTTAGGGAGGACGTCGACGATCGTGGCTAGTGGGCTCACAGGTGTCAACCGCCCGCTGACCTGCTGGGTTCACCTGTTTGTGCAGGTCAGAGACATCTGGTGTTAGGCGGACATTTCCCCGTCGTTTTCGCGATCACTCGGCGTGTCGGCTACGACACGCCGAGCAACCACCACGGTGGCCGTCGCTGTGACCGCCAGCAGCGGTGGATCGAGCACCTCCGCGGCGGACTCGCCCCGGTCGGGCCGGCCTCGGCAGACCACCCGCGCCGCGAGGGCCAGCTCCCGGCTGCGACCACCCACCCGGGTCACCTCCGCCTCGACCTCGACCACGTCACCGGCCCGGACCGGCCCACTGAAGGACACGTCGGCGTAGGACGCGAGCAGCCCCTCGTCGCCGTCGGTGCGGATGCACACCTCGGTGGCTACGTCGCCGAACAGCCCCAGAGCGTATGCGCCGTCGACCAAGTCGCCCGCGTAGTGCGCGTGTGCGTACGGAACGTAGCGACGGTGCAGGACCCGGAGCCCGAGCCGGGGATCAGCGGCGGGCTCGTCTGCGGCCGAGGTCATGCCGCCCCCCGGACGGCTCGCCGGCGCGTAACCAGCTCGTGCACCAGGAAGCTGGCCACCTCGGCCGGGGTGGTGCCGCGGGAGAAGACCCGGTCGACGCCGAGCTCGGCGGCCATCTGCTCGTCGAAGCGCGGCCCACCGACGACCAGCACCGGGCGACGACTGTCCGGGTACGCCTCGCGGAACGCGGCGGACATCTCCATGGTGTTCAGCAGGTGTGCGTCGCGCTGGGTGATCACCTGTGAGACGAGCACCGCGTCGGCCGCCTCGGCCAGCGAACGCTCCACCAGGCCAGGCACCGAGACCTGGGCCCCGAGGTTGACCACCCGCAGCTCGCGGTAGTACTCCAGCCCCTTCTCGCCGGCGAAGCCCTTGATGTTGAGGATCGCGTCGATGCCGACGGTGTGCGCGTCGTTTCCGATACATGCGCCGACGACGGTCAGCCGCCGGCGCAAGCCCTTGCGGATGGCCAGATTGGCCTCCTTGGGGCTCAGCAGGTCGTAGTCGCGCTCGACCACGGTCACCGCGTCGGTGTCGACCAGGTGCTGCGCCCGCCCGTACACCACGAAGAAGGTGAAGTCGGGTCCCATGGCCTTGCTGTGGGCGACCATCGCCGGATCGAGGCCCATCTTGTTGGCCAGCTGCACCGCGGCGCCGTCGGCCAGCTTGCCGGCCGGCACCGGCAGGGTGAACGAGGTCTGCAC
>JALYQN010000453.1 GCA_030855835.1 Actinomycetota bacterium
GTTTCGGCCGGCGGCTTGTGGGCAGTCCGGCCGACGCGGTGCTCACCGAGGTGCAGGCGCGCACGGCAGAGCAGCTCTTCAGCGTCCTAGGCGAGCTCAAGGGCGGGGCGATGAAGGTCGGCCAAGCACTGTCGGTCTTCGAGGCGGCGCTCCCGGACGAGATGGTCGAGCCGTACCGCGCCACCCTGACCCGGCTGCAGGACGCGGCACCCCCGATGGACGCCGCGGCAGTGCACCGGATGCTGGCCGCCGAGCTGGGGCCCGGCTGGCGGCGGCGTTTTCAGCGCTTCGACGAGAACCCCACCGCGTCCGCCTCGATCGGGCAGGTCCACCGGGCGGTGTGGGCCGATGGTCGCGATGTCGCGGTCAAGGTGCAGTACCCGGGGGCCGGTGAGGCGCTCCGCGCCGACTTGCGGCAGATCCAGCGGGCCGGCTCACTGCTGGCCGGCCTGTTCCCCAACATCGACGTCAAGGCGCTGGTCGCCGAGCTACGGGACCGCGTCGGCGAGGAGCTCGACTACCGGCTGGAGGCGCAGGCCCAGGCCGACTTCCACCGCACCTTCGCCGACGACTCGGAGGTGCTCGTCCCGGCAGTGGTGGACTTCACCGAGCGCGTACTGGTCACCACCTGGCTGGACAGCGTGGGCTCGCTGTCGCGCCTGATCGCTGAGGGCGACGAGGTCAGCAGGGACCACTTCGGCACCGCATACGTGCGCTTCTTGTTCTCGGGGCCGAGCCGGACGGGCATGTTGCACGCCGACCCGCACCCGGGAAACTTCCGGATGTTGGCAGACGGTCGGCTCGGTGTCGTCGACTTCGGGGCCGTCGCCCGGCTCGGCGAGGGCGGGTTGCCGCGAGTAGCCGGCCGACTGTTGCGGCGGGCCGTGGACGACGACTGGGACGCCGTCCTCGACGGGTTGCGCGCCGAGGGGTTCGTCAAGCCCGGCGTGGATCTCGACGTCAACGTGCTGCGTGACTACCTCGCCCCATTCGTCGAGCCGGCCAAGGTGGACACGTTCCGCTTCTCGCGGGAGTGGCTACGCGAGCAGGCCGAGCGGTTCAACTCCCCCCGAAAGGAGGCGTTCGTCACCGCCACCCGGCTGAACCTGCCACCGAGCTACCTGCTGATCCACCGGGTGTGGAGCGGCGGGATCGGCGTGCTGTCCCAGCTCGGAGCAAAGGCAGACTTCCGGACCCTGCTCGAGGAGGCGCTGCCCGGCTTCAACGACTGAGGCCTCCGTACATGTCACCGGCCGGCAGTGCCGGAGCACTGTCGGCCGGTGACGCGTGGGTAGGTGTCGGGATTCGGTCAGACCATGCGGGCGAGGTGGAGCCGTGCCCGCATGGCGTTGCGCTCCGCCCGCCGGGCGAGCTTGCGGGCGAGTGCGTACTGGTGGCCACGCCGGTGCTCGGCCGCCGAGGCCAGCAGCGCGCGGCCGTGCGCGCGTGCCAGGTCTTCGTGCAAGAGGCTCATGGTGGTGCTCCTGTGTCTGAGAAGGGTCAAGGGTCAGGCCGCTGCCATGTCGGCCTTGCGCGGACGGCCACGGGGCCGCTTGCGCGGGATCACGACTCCCTGCAAGAACAGCTCGCCGCCCCAGACACCCCAGGGCTCGCGCCGCTCCAGGGCACCGGCCAGGCACTCGGCCCGGACCGGGCAGCCCAGGCACAGCGCCTTGGCGGACTCGACGTCTGCGGGGGTCTCCGCGAAGAACAGCTCAGGGTCGTTCGACCGGCAGGGCAGGGCGCTCTCGTCGAGCTCGCCGACCGAGGACCGCAGCGGTTCCAGGACGCTGGTACTCATCGGTCTACTCCTCTGACAGTGGGCTGTGTCTGGTGGGCTGTGTCTGGTGGGCTGTGTCTGGTGGCTGTGATTGATGGGCGCGACTCCCGCGCGGACAAAGACAAAGGCCGCGGAATCCGAAGGTGGATTCCGCGGCCTGGAGAGCCGGTCAAGTGACTTTAGACCGGTTGACTCCAGGCAGTGGTATCCACGAACGTCGCGTCATCGGCGGCTGCGGGCACACTGCTACCCAGGACCGACGGGCACGCGGCCACGTTCGTACGAGTACGGGTGCCCTCGGGCAGGAGACGCGTGGCTGCATACGGCTTCGCGACGTGCATGGTGTCGATCATCAAGGGCACCTCCTCACATATAGATGGCGGCCGCATTGCAGGGGCGGGGCGGCTAACTAAGCGTACGGGGATCGTCAACGCGACCGCAATGGATTTATTCCGGGGCGGCAAGCCACTTGACCGGCCACTCAACGCGGGCCCAGCAGGGCGAGCAGGTCGGCGCCGTACCGGTCCAGCTTGACCTTCCCCACCCCCGGGATGCGGGCCAGTCCGGCAGCGTCCGCCGGCAGCTCCTCGGCAAGGGCAACCAGGGTCGCGTCGGTCAGCACGCAGTAGGCAGGCACGCCGCGCTGGCCGGCCTCGCCGCGCCGCCAGTCCCGCAAGCGCTCGAACAGCGCCTCGTCGTACGTCGGTGGGCACGACTCGCAGC
>JALYQN010000476.1 GCA_030855835.1 Actinomycetota bacterium
CCTTGAGGCAGCGCACGTACGACCGGTCGACGTCTCGGCGCGACTGGTAGGCGACCCGTTCCGGCTCCTTGTACGCCCCCTTGCACAGCCGAACGCGTGAGCCCATGTGCGCGAGGTCCTTGCAGTCGGCATCGGTGCGGTGCAGCTGCGACTGGACGACCGCGCCGGTCTCCGGGAAGTCCCGCCGCAGCTCGGCGAGGACGGCGAGCGTGGAGTCGGTGGTGGTGTGGTCCTCCATGTCCAAGGTCACCGTGGTGGCCGCCGCGCGCGCCGCCTCGCAGATGCGCCGGGCGTTGTCGAGGGCGACGTCGTGCCCTCCGGTCAGTGCCTGGCCGACGGCCGACAGCTTGACCGACACCTCCGCGGCCGGCGTGAGCCCGGCATCCGCGAGGGCCTCGAGCCCCTCCAGGTAGGCGGCCACGGCACGGGTCGCCCGAGTCCGGTCGAGGGCATCCTCGCCGAGGTGGTCGATGGTGACCTGCAGCCCGTCGCCGACCAACGCGGCCGTGGCCGCGACTGCTCGCGCCGTCGTCTGCCCCGCCACGAACCGCGCCACGATGCCGCTGGAGACCGGCATCGTGCTGGCCAACCGTTCCACCCGCTGGCTGCCCGCCAGCGCGAGCAGGGTCCGCCTCAACACCCGGCGTCCTCCTCGGCTCCGGCGCCGGCTCGGTTGCCGGACGGCTCGACTGTACGGCTGCTGGCTCCGCCCCGGGCCGCCAGGTGCAGCCGGGTGAAGGCCAACGCCTCGGCCAGGTCGGCCTCTCGTTCGGCGCGGCTGTCGGCGCGTCGGGTGTTTACTTCGACGACGACGTGGCCGTCGAAGTCACGGGCGGCGAGCAGCTCGCAGAACGCCGCGCAGGGCTGACCGCCGCGCCCCGGGACCAGATGCTCGTCGCGGCTCGACCCCGAGCCGTCGGTCATGTGTACGTGGGACAGCCGCTCGCCCAGCGCGGCCGCCGTCGCGAGCGGGTCGCCGCCGGCGGTCGCCGAGTGGGACAGGTCGAGCGTCACGTGTGCGTAGCCGTGGTCGACGGGGTCCCACCCGGGCGCGTAGGCCTGGACCCGGCGCCCCCGCGCGCGCCAGGGGTACATGTTCTCCACCGCGAACGCGAGCCCGGTGCGGGTCTCGAGCCCGGTGATGCCCGCTCGAAACCCACGGGCGTAGTCGCGCTGCCACCGAAACGGTGGGTGGACCACCACGGTGTCGGCACCGAGCACCCGGGCGGCACGAGCGCTGCGCTCCAGCTTCTCCCACGGGTCGCTGCCCCATACCCGTTGCGTGATGAGCAGGCAGGGAGCGTGCACGGCGACGATCGGCAGCTGGTGGCGCTCACGCAGTCGACGCACCGCGGCAACGTCCTGACTGGTCTCATCGAGACCGACCATCAGCTCGACCGCGTCGAAGCCGAGCGAGCCCGCCAGCTCGAAGGCGACCTCGGCCGGCTCGGGGAAGACCGACGCGGTCGACAGCGCGACCCGGGAACGGGGCACCGAGACGGTGGTCGGTTGGTCCGCGCCGGCGCTCACGCGGTCACAGTAGGCCGCCGGTGGCTGCGAGCCGGCTCACATGAGGTCGAGTCGTTCCAGGATCACGCCCTCGCGCAGCGCCCACGGGCAGACCGCCAGCTCGGGCAGCCCGAACAGCTCCAGCACCGCGTCCGCGACGAACGCCCCGGCCACTACCTGGTGCGCGCGGTTGGCCGACACCCCCGGCAGCTGCGCGATCTCGTCGAGCTGCATCGCGGCCAGCTTCGGCAGCCACTCCTTCAGCGCCGCGTGCGGCAGCTCGCGCCGGACGTACGGCCCGTCGGCGGACGGCGCGGCACCGCAGATGCGCGCCAACGACCGGAACGTCTTGCTCGTCGCGACGGCATGGTCGGCCGCACCCCACCGCAACACCTCACCGGCGTCGCCTGCGATGGATCTTCGCACCACCCGGCGCAACCGGGCGGCCGTGTCGTCCGGGACCGGCTGCACGTCGAGATACTCGCGGCTGAGCCGGCCGGCACCGAGTTGCAGCGACTGCACGATGTCGGGTGTCTCACTCTGTCCGGTGGCGATCTCGAGCGAACCACCGCCGATGTCGAACACCGCCAGCCGACCCGACGACCAGCCGAACCATCGGCGTACGGCGAGGAACGTCAACCGTGCCTCGTCCCCGCCCGGAAGCACCTCCAGCTCGACGCCGGTCCGGCGCCGCACCAGGGCCAGCACCTCGTCGGCGTTGCTCGCGTCACGCACAGCCGAGGTGGCGAACGCGATGACCGACGTACAGCCCTTGTCCTCGGCGACCTGCTGCGCCTGCTCGACGAAACCGAGCAGCGCCACCTGGCCAGCCTCGTCGACCGCCCCGTCGTCGTCCAGGTGCTCGGCCAGCCGCAGCGGCTGCTTCACCGAGTACGCCGGCAGTGGCGCGGCGCCGCGGCGGGCGTCGACGACCAGCAGGTGACCGGTGTTCGACCCGATGTCCAGCACGCCGGTCCGCATGGGCAGCAGGCTAGTCAGTGCCGGCAGCGCGCTTGTCGTCGTCGCGCACGACCACCCGACCGGACGTCTGGCCGCCGGTGAGGTTGCGCAGCGGGATCGCGATCAGGTCGAGGTGCTCCCGGTCCCGGTCGTCGGTCTCGTCGGCCCGGTACCAAACGGGAAGCGTGCCGTGGTCGGCGCCTGCCTCGACGTCGACGACGCGTAGCCCCGACCTGGCCGCCGGCGTGCTGGACGAGACGACGACGGCGAACCGGGCCCGCACCGGCGACGGCGCGTCGAGGTGCCAGGGCACCCGGATCGCACGCAGGGCATCCCCCTCTCGCACAACCACCCGCTTCATGGAGACCGCGGGCACCAGGCGCTCGGTGACCGGCAGCAACGCCGGCCGGCGGGCGGCGGCATCCAGCACCCACCCGCGCGCATCTGCGGAGCTGCTGACGAGCTCCACCCGCTGCACCCGGGACAGGTCGACGGCCGCAGGGACGGCGCCGAGCGTGATCCGGACGGTCTGCGCCCACCAGGTACGGATG
>JALYQN010000512.1 GCA_030855835.1 Actinomycetota bacterium
CGGCAGACCACGGGTGGCAGAGACGACGGGATGAATGCTCCGGCACTCGAGGTACGCACCGGAGCATGCGGGGATGGATCAGTCGTGCGCCAGCACGCTGATCGCGACACCTTGCGGATCGCGAACGGAGAAGCGACGGACGCCCCAGGGCTCGTCAACCGGACCGTAGATGACCTCGTGCCCTGCTTGGTCTGCTTTTCGAGTGCGACGCATCGACGGCTTCGCGCGAATCGACGTGCACGCGCATGTCGGGCAGCACCGGCTCCACGCCTGGCAGCGCGAAACGACCTGCGCCTGGCCGCACCCGAAGCCAATGTAACCGCCGCAGAAGCTGCCTGGCTTGAGGCCGAAGGGGTGGCTGGTGCCGCGATGCTGGTGCGTTGCTGGCGGAGTCCTTCGCCTGGCGTGGTGATCAGCGGGTTCGGTGGTCGCGATTCGGCACCGGCCGCCGGAGGCGTTTCTGGCAGAGCACACCGTGGTCGTCGGCGCTGCGCGCGCCTGCGACTACGGGCCATGCGTCTCCTTCGCGCCTCGCGAAGACTGCCGTTGCTGCTGGCGGGTCCAGTGTCGAGGTGGTCGCTATTCAATGACTGAGATGGTGTCGACCTCTACGAGCAGGTCTGGCTCGCCCAGGGCGACAACGGGGATCAGGGTGATCGACTCGACCGGCCGCCGACGCTCGACACCTCCGGCGGCGTACGGCGGGCGCTTCAGTGGGCGAGGAAGTCCAGTAGGGCGCTGTTGAACTCGTCTTGGTGGCTGACGTTGAAGCCGTGTGGCGCGTCCTGGATAACGACCAGCGTGCTGTCGGGGATCGTCTCGGCGGTGCGCTTGCCGGACACCTCGAACGGCACGATCGCGTCGGAGTCGCCGTGGATGACCAGCGTCGGCACGTCGATCTTGGTGAGGTCGTCGCAAAAATCGGTGCGGCCGAAGGCGCCGATGCAGCCCACCAGGGCATCGTCGCGCGCTGGCTGCTGCATGGCGATGGCTTGCTGGCGCTGCTCCTCGGTGACCTTGAGGTCGTCGCCGGCGGTGAAGAAGCCTGTGGTGAAGCCGTCCAGGAAGTTGGCCCGGTCCGTGCTGGCACCCTGCTCCATCTCCTGCACGCCGGACTCCTCGAGGCCGCCTTCGGGATTGTCGTCGGACTTGAGGAGGTACGGCGGGACGGCCGCGGCGAAGACGACCGAGTGCAGGCGCTCGGCGCCGTGCCGGCCGACGTAGCGGGCGATCTCGCCGCCACCCATCGAGAAGCCGACCAGGCTGGCATCTGTCAGGTCGAGCCCGTCGAGCAGGCCGGCCAGGTCGGCGGCGAAGGTGTCGTAGTCGTAGCCGTCCACCGGCTTCGCGGATTCCCCGAAGCCGCGGCGGTCGTAGGTGATGACGCGGTAACCGGCTTGGGTGAGCGCGGGCACCTGCTGCGACCAGGATTCGCCGCTGAGCGGCCAGCCGTGGATCAGCACCACGGGTCGTCCGTCACCCCCGGAGTCTGTGTAGTGGAGGGAGACGCCGTTGGCGGTGACTTCGGGCATGAGTGTTCCTTTGCAGTAAAATGTCTCGTGCACTAGACAACCTGCCAGACTGCCGGAGGACAGACAAGGCGCCGTCTAGCCTGCGGACATTCCGGACATAGGGAGGAGCCATGATGCGGACCCGGCACACCTTGGAGAGCGACGTGCTCGACGAGCTGCTCTGCTTCGACCTGTACGCCGCCTCACGAGCCCTGACCCGCCGCTACCGGCCGCTGCTCGAGGAGCACGGCCTGACCTATCCGCAGTACCTCGTGCTGGTCGTGCTGGGCGGCGCCGGGCCCAGCTCCATCAAGGAGCTCGTGGGCACGTTGCGCCTCGACCACGCCACGCTGACACCGATCCTGCGGCGGATGGAGAAGGCCGGTCTCCTCGCCCGCGACCGCGACCTCGACGACGCCCGCGTGGTCCGGCTGGCCCTGACCGAGCACGGCACCCGGGTCCACGCCGTGACCGAGACGGTCAAGTGCCGGATCAGTGCGGACCTCGGCCTGACACCCGACGAGGCGCACCGCCTCCAGCTGGCGCTGCGCGACGTGGCGACCTCGGCCGAGCGAGCCCTCAAGTCGGCCGACTGAGCAGACCGCCGGCAGCTACCGGGGACGGCCCGACTCTCAGCGCTCCAACACGTCGGCCAAGGCAACGCTGCCTGTCATAGTCGCCCGCCGATTCGGCGCTGCTCCGATTGTGGTGATCCAGGGCAAGGGCGAGGCGTGTGCTCAATCGCGCTTTCGATGCCTGCCATGCTCGGTGTGTGATCGACATCGCCGCTAAGGCCAGCGAACTGCTCCGCCTGCACCACACCGGCACCACGCTCGTGTTGCCGACCGTCTGGGACGCTTGGTCGGCGCGCACCGTCGCCGACGCCGGCTTCCCGGCGCTCAGCATCGGTAGCCACCCGCTCGCCGACTCCCGTGGGCAGCAGGACAACGAAGGCATGACGCTCGCTGACGCCCTCGACGGGATCCGCCGGGTCACCGCGGCTGCCGACGTTCCCGTGAGCGCCGACATGGAGTCGGGCTACGACACCCCGGCGGCCGAGCTGGTCGAGCGAGTGCTGGACGCCGGGGCGGTGGGCATCAACATCGAGGACACAGTGCACAGCGAGGGCCGGCTGCGGGAGGTGCAAGAACACGCTGACTACGTCGGTGCCCTGCGTACCGCCGCCGACCAAGCCGGCGTCGAGCTGATGATCAACGCACGCACCGACGCCTTCATGGGCAAGACCGTGACCTTCGAAGACCCGTTGGCCGAGGCAGTGCGCCGGCTGCAAGCCTGCGAGGCCGCGGGCGCACGCTGCGTCTACCCGGTGCGGGTGCCCAACGCAGAAACACTGCGGACCCTGCTTGCCCAGATGTCCGGGCCGGTCAACATCACCGCTCACCCGGTCCACGGCGCGCCGTCAGGATCCTTCGAGCAACTGCAGGCAGCCGGCGTCCAGCGCATCACCTTCGGACCGCTGCTCCTGGCGGCGCTCACAGACAAGGTGATCGAGCTGGTCACCCCCTGGCGCTGACCGACGCAGCAGCAGCCCACCGCGGGCGAGGGGCCTATATCTGGGGTGCGTGCACGATTCGATGAGACAACGCGATCGGCAACGTCCCAGTTGGCGATCCACTTGCGGTCCTCTGACCTCGGTGGTCTGCATGCCCTGCCCAACGGTGGGAGCTACAGAGCCTAGGCTCAGGTGAATGG
>JALYQN010000005.1 GCA_030855835.1 Actinomycetota bacterium
GAGCCAGCACGGTGCAGTACGTCTACGTCGGGTCGTACCGCTCAGGCGGTCATCACACCGAGGGGCTCGGGGATGAAGTTGGGGAACACCTGTGAGGAGTTGACGTCGGGGAACCGGGAACGCACCACCTCGGTGAGCACGCTGCGGTAGTCCTGGAGCACCGCAAGGTCGCCCTCGACCAGCGCGGAGCCGGCCAGCCCGGGCCAGCGACCGTGCACCTTGCCGCCGCGCACACCGGCGCCCAGCAGGAACATGCAGCTGCCGTAACCGTGGTCGAGGCCGGCGCTGCCGTTCTCCTGCAGCCGCCGCCCGAACTCACTAATGGTGACCACGGTCACCGACGAGGCCAGCCCACCGAGGTCGGTGAAGAAGGCGTTCAGCGCCTGGGCCAGCTCGCGGGCGTTGGACTGCATCGCGCCCCAGTCAACGGTGCCGAGCTGGGTGTGCATGTCCCAGTCGCCGTAGTCCACGGCGATGACCCGGGCGCCGACCTTGGCGCGGATGAGGGCGGCGGTCTCGCTCAGGGTGTGACCGAGGTCGCCGGTCGGGTACTGCGCACCGTGCTGCGGGATGGGGTCGAGCGTGCCCAGGAATCCGATGCGGTCGGTGGTCGTCAGCGCGGCCTGGGCGCCGCGGCCGAGCGCGCCCTTGGCCCCGCCCCAGACCAGGTCGTACGCCACCCGGCGCAGCCGGCGGCTCTCGGGGTCGTCGGGACCGGGCAGGTCGAGGTTCTTGAGCTGTCGCAGGCCGAGCACCGGGCTCGGGCCGTACAGCGACGTCGGGACGATCCCGGAGCCGAGCTGCACCGCGTCCTGGGGTGCCGCGGTGCCGATCTGGCCGATCATGCGGTTGATCCAGCCGCGGCGCTCGGGCGAGCCCGGGTCGGCGTCCTCGACGACCTCCATCGCGGTGAAGTGGCTGCGGTTGGGCTGGGGCAGCCCGACTGCGTGCACGGCGCCGAAGGTGCCGGCGTTCCACATCGGCAGCAGCGGCGCGAGCGACGGGTGCAGCCCGAAGGTGGAGTCCTTGGCGAGCAGAGTCTGCGTCGGCACCGCGATCTTCGGTCGGGCCGCGGTGTACCCACGGTCGCTGTGCGGGACGACCAGCGACAACCCGTCGGCTCCGCCGCGCATGCTGAGCACGACGAGCACGTTGGTGTCGCCGGGCGCACCGAAACTGACCTGGGTGAACGCGTCGCCGACCGTGCTGGCGAGCACGCCCGCGCCGGCGGTGGCCGCGGCGCCCTTGAGGAAGCCCCGGCGCGTCGAGCGCAGCGAGGAGCCGAACTCCGGGCAGCCGCAGGTTGTCGCAGTGGTCATCGCAGTGGTGGTCGTAGTGGTCATTGCAGTGGTCATGGCATTCACCGGCTCATGTGGGCAGGGGTGTCGAGCACGACCGTGACGAGCTTGGCCAGTCGGTACTCGCTGATGTCGGAGGGCCTGCTGATCCGCTCGGCCGGCTGGATGCCGGTGTACGCGGTCGCCGCGCGCTTGAGCTGCGCGGTGGCCGGGCGGGCGAGCAGTCGTCGGCTGACGTCGTCGACCAGTTCGGCGAACGTCACCGGCAGGGTCGGCAGCCACTGCGCGTGCGAGCGGTACGTGGCGGCGCCGCGGGGGTAGTAGCCGCCGGCCAGCTGCCAGTGGGCCTGCCAGGAGCCGATCATCCGGCTCACCCCCGTCCACGCGTCGGCGACGTCGGGGAACCCGTCTGGTCGCGGCCAGTCGAACGGCTGCTGACCCATGTTGCCGACCTGGAAGACGAAGGCGTTGGCGAAGTCGTCGAGCTTGACCGGCCGCTGCGGCGCCACGCCGACCGCACGGATCGTCGCCACCGCGTCATCGGTGGGGGTCCGGGTCTTGGCGCCGATGGAGGCGGCGAATTCCGGGTGGGAGATCAGTGCGCGCAAGGTGGCCTTGATGTCGGTGCCGGACTGGATGAACGCCTGCGCGACGTGAGCGACGACCGCCGTCGACGGGGCATCGCTGATGAAGCGGGTACACAGGCGGCGGGCGACGCGCGTCGCGGTGGCGGGGTGCCGGGCCAGGTGGCGTAGGTAGCGTCCGGACAGTTCGCGGCCGTTGCGGCTGCCGTTGGGGTCGCTGAAGCCGAGCAGCTGGACGGGACCGGTCGAGTGGTCGGCCTCGGAGTAGTAGACGTCCCAGGTGTTGCGCTCGTCGACCCGCCAGCCGGTGAGGATCCGCGCGCTGTGCACCACCTGCGCCTCGGTGTACCCCGCGTTGATGCCGACGGTGTGCAGCTCGAGCACCTCGCGGCCTAGGTTCTCGTTCAGGTCGACGGCGGTCGACTGCGCGTTGTCGAGGTAGCAGCCCATGCTGGGGTGCAGGACGCAGGCGACGAGCATGTCGTCGAAGCGCCCGAGCGCGTGCTTGCGGACGGTCGTGTCGTAGTCCGACCGGAACGGCCACGCCTTGCCGTTGGGGGCCTGGACGTGCAGCAGGTTCGACCAGAACTCGGTCATCTGCTCGTGGACCTGTCGGGTGCTGAACGCCCGCCGCAGTAGCGTCCAGCGCTGCAGGTCGGCGCCGACCTCCCAGCCCTCGCGCACGCCGTCGAGATTGGCTGCCCACAGCTGCTGGGGAGTCTTGTCCAGGTACGGGAACCAGGAGCGCATGGCGCCGGCTCGCTGGTCCGGGATCGTCGTCGGCGTCAGCTGGCGCTCGAACCAGCGACGGGCGCCGCCGGCGGCGTACGACCGGTCAACCAGCTCTGGTGTGACCCCGTAACTGAAGCGGGTCAACAGATGACGGTCGGCGGCTGTGGGCACACGGCGGGGTACGGAACCAACGGGCATGAGCAGATCAAGCCACAGGATGTCCGTTGCAACAAGTGATCATAAAACTACTGCACGTAGTGAGGATGCGGAGTCACCCCAATGGGCAGTTACCGGTGGCACCGGCTGCGACGGGCACTGCACCGTCGGCCGGGCTCGCCGCCGACCCGGCCGACGACCCCGATCGGCGGACGTCCGGTAGCCGCCAGGGTGACCCCGTGCGACGAACGGACGACGCAACAGCTGGCTCAGCGTGCCCAAGCGCGTTGGCTTGACTACCGTGTGTCGTCGCACCATGTGGTCCGACAGGCGCGTGCGACAGGAGGCGAAGGTGGCACCGGAGAGCCAACCGCTGTCGAGTCGCGTCTTCGACCAGGCCGTTCTCGTCGTCGCGATGCTGCTCACCTTGGCATCGGGTGCCGTCTTCGGCGGCCTCGAGGGGTGGACGCACGAAACGGTGTGGCTGTGGCTGTGCGTGCCGGTGATCGTCGGCATCTCCCGGTATCCCGTGACCATGGACCGTCCCGGTGGCGCCATCGAGATCGGCTTCGACTCCTGCCTGCTCGCCTTACTCGGAACGCTCCTGGACGCGAACGAGGGTGGCCTCATCTGGGCTGCTGGCGCGCTGATCTCTCAGCTCGCCGGCCCGCACCGCCGCGTCGCCAGGGTCTTCAACATCGGGGTACAGACCACGTCCGGTATCGCCGCGCTGTGGGTGATCGACTGGCTCGAACCCGCCCGCGACAACATCGGATCCGTCCAGCAGTTCGGGGCGGTGATGGCCGGCTGCACCGTCTACCTGCTGCTCGACTTCATCATCTCGGAGATCTCGGTCGCCCTCGAGGGCTCAACGCCGTTCGGCACCCGGCTCGGTCAGTCCGACGCGATCATATGGATGATCGGCATCGTCGCGGTGGACTCCCTCGGCTACCTGGCCGCGCTGGTCTTGGACATCGGTTCCGGCTGGGTCGCGGTGCTGCTCATCGTCCCGGTCGCGACCCTTCTCATCACTGCCAAGGTGACCGCACGCGACCGGGAGCGGTCCCGCCGGATGCGCCTGCTGTTCGACCTGTCCCTGGCCGTACAGAGCCAGATGACTACCGAGGACGTCTTGGGCATGCTCGCCACCGGAGCCCGTGACTTGGTTCGGGTGCAGACCTGCGGCCTGCGCGACGCCCCACCGGGCCAGGGCGAGGTGGGCGCCCGGGTTTCCGACGGCAGCCGGGACTGGTGGCTGGTGACCCCAGAGCAGCTGCGCACCCGGGCCAGCATCGCCTCCGACCGCGAGCACCTCGACCAGCTGGCGCTCGCCGGCTCGGAAGCACTGTCCCGGCTCAAGCTGACCCGGGAGATGGTCTTCCTCGCCCGCCACGACACGCTGACCGAGCTGGCCAACCGGGGGGTCTTCCTGGACCGGGTCGAGCATGCCCTCGAGGTGGCCCGCCGCCGAGACTCGCCGATCGCCGTGCTGTTCTGCGACCTCGACGGCTTCAAGCAGATCAACGACCGCTTCGGCCACAACGCGGGCGACGCGGTGCTGGTGACCATCGCGCAGCGCATTGCGGCCTGCGTCCGTACCAGCGACACCGTCGCGCGCCTGGGCGGTGACGAGTTCGCCATCTTGCTCGAGGACGTCCGGGAGCCGATCGACGTCGACCGGGTCACCTCGCTGCTGCTCGAGGCGGTTGTCGCGCGGATCGAGGTGAGCGGGCACCTGGTCTCGGTCACCACCAGCATCGGAATCGCCACGTCCGACGGCTCCGACAGCGCCCACACCGTCCTGCGCAGTGCCGACATCGCCATGTACGAGGCGAAGGCCAAGGGCAAGAACTGCGTCGCCCGGTACCAGAGCGAGTTCGGGGCAGCGCGCGTCCGCAAGCTGGAGATGGTCGAGGCGTTGCGTAGCGCAGTCGACGAGGACGACCTCGGGCTCGTCTACCAGCCGGTGTTCTCGGTGCGCAGCGGAGCCGTCATCGGTCTGGAGGCACTGGCCCGCTGGCAGCGTGATGGCCTCGAGGTGCCTCCGAGCCAGTTCGTGTTGCTGGCCGAGGAGACCGGCCTCGTCGTCGGCCTCGGTGAGCGGATCCTCGACCGGGTCGCGCGCGACGCCGCCCAGATCCGTGGCCTCGGCCTGCCTCCGATCCAGATCGGCGTCAACATCTCCGCCCAGCAGCTGCGCTCGCCCGCTTTCGTCGAGCGCGTCCGAGCGGCCTGCGTGGCGCTGGCCGACAACGAGCTGCTGCTGGAGGTGACCGAGCGCGACGTCGTGCGCGAGGACTCGCTGAGCCAGGAGGTCATGTCGCGTCTGGTCGCCGAGGGCGTGCGGTTCGCCGTCGACGACTTCGGCATCGGCTTCTCGTCCATCGGCTACCTGCAAAGCCTGCCGGTGCACGTGCTCAAGACCGATCGCATCTTCGTCTCGGAGATCGAGCACAGCGAACGGTCGGCGAACCTGCTGCGCTCGATGCTGCTGATGGGGCGCGCGCTTGGCATGGACGTGGTCGTCGAGGGCGTCGAGCGGGAGTCGCAGCTCGAGCACCTGCGGGCCATGCACAACGAGGTGTTCGCCCAGGGCTACCACCTGGCGCGCCCGATGCCACTCGCCCAAGTCCTCGAGCTGCTGCGCTCCGAGCACGGCGTCCGGGCCACGGTCGCCGGCTGATCCGCACCAGGTCGGAAGATCCGTCCGCGCTCCGGCGCCGCCGTACCGATCTTCCGATGGTTGGGTGGCTCTGGCAGCCACCGGGTCGGAAGATCCGCCCGGGCTCCGGCGCCGCCGTACCGATCTTCCGACGGTTGGGTGGCTCTGGCAGCCACCGGGTCGGAAGATGCGTCCGGGCTCCGGCGCCGCCGTACCGATCTTCCGACGGTTGGGTGGCTCTGGCAGCCACCGGGTCGGAAGATCCGTCCGCGCGCCCGCGCCGCTGCACCGATCTTCCGACGGTCGGGTCGCCATGGCAGCCACCAGGTCGGAACGTGGGCCCGGCGACACCCGTGCTCGTCGACGCCGGCGCGGGTGACCTAGCGGGCGACGGGCGACGGGCGACGGGCACCGGGTGCGGGTTGGCGCAGGCGCACGTAGCGTGGACCGACCGGTCGCCACCGCGTCGGATCATCGTGACAGCTTTCAGGAGGACACATGGCCAGCCGCAACGCCAGCGTCTCGTGGGAGGGCGGACTCGAGGACGGCAAGGGCCGTACGAGCCTTGACTCGTCTGGGGTCGCCGCTTTCGACGTGTCGTTCCCGTCCCGCTTGGCGGACTCCCCACAGCAGGGCCAGACCGACCCTGAGGAACTTGTCGCAGCGGCGCACGCCACCTGCTTCACCATGAACCTCAGCGGGGCGTTGAACGCTGCCGACCTCACCGTGCAGTCACTGCAGACGAAGGCCCAAGTGACGCTTGTCAAGAATGACTCGGGCCTCGCCATCACCGGGATTGCCCTGTCCGTGGTGGGTCAGGTCGAAGGTGTCGATCAGGACCGCTTCGCCGAGATCGCGGCTGAGGCTGAGCGCACCTGTCCGGTCAGCAAGGCGCTCACCGGCACCGAGATCACGCTGGACGCCCGGCTCGACGGGTGACGTTCACCTCATCCATCCCCGGATGAGTCGGTACCCAGCCCGCGCGCTGGGTACCGTGGAGACTGTGCCGCACCTTCCTGGAATCACCGCGACCCTTTCGCCGAAGAAAATCGCCGTCGCGGTGCTCGGTGCCGTACTGGTGCTGGCCGGCATCGCGGCCCTGCTGTTGCCCGGACCGGGGCTCTTGCTCATCCTGCTCGGGCTCATCGTCTGGGCCTGGGAGTTCGAGTGGGCCGCAGCGCGAGTCGAGTGGATGCGGGAGAAGGCGCTCACCGCCGCTAAGACGGGGGTGGAGACCGTGCCCCGGATCGTGGCCAGCACGCTCAGCGCGTTGGCGGTGATCGGCATCGGCGTCGTGTGGGGCCTCGACCCGGAGGTCGACAAGATCTGGATCATTGGGCCCGGCCTGCCCTTCGGCGGTTGGGGCACCGGGGTCGTGATGATCCTCGGTGGCGTGGTGGCCCTTGGGCTGCTGGTCTGGAGCGTCGTCCGCTTCCGCTACGGCAGCGACACGGCCTCGTCCACTGCCGCCCGTCAGCGGGTCTGACCGCTCGTTCCGCCGACCTGTCACGGGGGCCGTGGCCGCTGGCACGCGGTGACAGGTCGTGATTGGCTGCTCAGCCGACGATCTCGGCGAGCCGCTCCAAAGACGCTGCCATCCCGCGACGGTTGCGCTCGGGGAAACCCAGCAGCCGCAGACCCGGCCACAGGTGGGCCACACCGCTGGAGTCCCACTCCTCCCGGACCAACGTCCCCTCGGAGACCGCGGTCAGCCGGTAGCGCCAACGGTGACCAGCGAAGTGCCGCCACGCGATCAGCCGCGGCTCGTCGAACTCCACCACCACGTTGGTCACCCGGTACGGCAGCACCATGCGCATGTTCATGGAGAAGCGCGCGCCGGCGTACAAGCGCGCGGGCAGCTCACCTCGCCCGCTGCGAACCGACCCCGACCCGTCCAGGGCAGGGTGCCGTGCCGGGTCGGCCAGCACGTCGAACACCGCCTGTGGGTTTGCCGGGACCACCCGCTCGACCCCGACCACGTAGGGACCCACGGCTCAGATGCCCATGTCGCCGCCGAAGTCGAAGCCGCTGACGTCGCCGGTGTCGCCTCCGAGGTCCCCGCCGCCGTCGCCGTCACCGCCGTCTCCGCCTTCGGTCTCGCCGTAGCCGCCGCCGAGACCGGCGCCGAACATGCTGCCCATCGCGGTACCGAGGAACAGCGACGAGGCTATGCCGTACCCCCCGAAATACCCCATCGCCATCGGTGCGAACGCGGAACCTGCCTGCCAGTACGGGACGCGCGCGGAGCCGACCAGCACCTGCCGGCTGTGTGGCTCTGCGCCCGCGTGTACCCGCTCGGTGTCAAGGGCGCATGCG
>JALYQN010000018.1 GCA_030855835.1 Actinomycetota bacterium
GGATCGAGGTTGGCTGCCCCTCGAGCCCGGCGGGGCTGCAGCGCAACAACACGCCGGAGCCGCGATCAGTTCTCCCGCTGTACCGGGTCTACCCGTTGGCAGGAGCGGATGTCACGACCAGGAGGAAGTCATGACGGACCACCAGTTCACGGCGAACCTGCAGACCAGCCCGGCCAAGGGCGGTTGGACCTATGTCGTCTGGCCCGACTCGGTCGAGGTCTTCGGCACCGGGGGTCTGGTCAAGGTTCGCGGCACGGTCGACAACTATCCCTTCCGCAGCTCCTTCATTGGCGATGGGGGACGGCACGCACAAGCTTCCGGTCAAGGCCGAGGTGCGCAAGGCGATCGGCAAGCAGACGGGAGACCCTGTCACGGTGCGCATCGAGGAGCGCATCAAAGACTGAGCCGTGCGCGAGAACGTGCGCCGGACCCGTCAATCTCGCTCTCGTGACCCATGCTGTCGCCATGACCAAGGCACGCACCGCACATACCGCCGATGTGGACACGGCGACCCTGTCGGCGGCACGAGCGCTCCTGTACGACGTCTTCGAGGACATGACCGAGCACGACTGGGAGTATGCGCTCGGCGGAGTGCATGCCCTGGTGTGGGAGGGCAGTGAGCTGGTGGGGCACGCCTGCGTCGTGCAGCGCCGACTGCTGCACCGTGGGCGGGCGCTGCGCACCGGCTATGTGGAGGGTCTCGCGGTTCGCGCAGACCGGCGCCGGCGGGGACATGCCAGCGCCATGATGGACGTGTTGGAGCCGGTGGTGGTCCGGGCGTATGAGCTCGGGGCGCTCGGGGCTACCGACGAGGCGGCCAGCTTCTACGCCCGCCGGGGCTGGCGGCTTTGGCGGGGGCCCTCGTCCGCGCTGACGCCCGATGGCGTCATCCGCACCGAGGAAGAAGACGGCTGCATCCATGTCCTCCCGCTCGACACGGTGCAGCTGAACCTGGAAGGCGCGCTCACCTGCGACTGGCGAGACGGGGACGTCTGGTAGGCCGCCCTTCCCGGGGTCAGCCCACCACGCGAATCGCACGCTGAGCCGACTAGGCTCACGCAGCGATGGCACCCGTTCGCGTCCACGAGGTGCACACCCTCGCCCAGCTGGCCCACCAAGCCGACGCTTGGGACGCCCTGGCAGTGGAGGCGCCTGAGCGCCTGCCCATGCTCTCCTACGCCTGGGTGTCGTCGTACCTGGAGCACCGGCTGCAACCGGGGCAGCGCTGGCGTTGCTTGTTCGCTTACGCGGCCGACGATCTCGTGGGCGTCCTGCCCGTGGTGCAGGTGCGCCGGGTGCTGCCCGGTGTACGCCTGCACGGGACCGTCGATGCCCACACCCGGTCCGGGTATGCGCTGCTCGGCGCCGACCGGCCTATGCAGGCCCTGTCGGCCATGCTCGGCAAGCTGGCCGACCTGGAACCCCGCTACCTCTGGCTACGGTTCAGCGGCATCCGGAGCGGCTCCAGAACACTGCCGACCGGGCGCCTGGCCACCGCGAGCTGCGTCGAGATGCCGGCGGCACGCGGTAGCGGCTCGGTCGTTGACACACGTGGCAGCCTCGACGAGTTCGATGCCGGCCTGAGCACGAACTTCCGCCGCAACCTCCGCAAAGCCCGGAACCGGAGCCAACGCGAGCATCAGGCGTCGTGGCGATTCCACAGCGGCGAGCAAGCCCGGCCGATCGAGCTGCTGCAGCGTTTCCTGGAGCTGGAGGCCGCTGGCTGGAAGGGCAAGGCGGGGACGGCCATCGGCTGCTCAACCGAACTCGTGGACTTCTACGCCACGCTGACCCGGCGCCTGTCCGACCGGGGTTGGCTCGAGTGGCAGTTCCTTGATCTGGACGGTACGCCGGCTGCCGGCCACCTTGCCGTCCGGCTCGGCGGGTCGCTGTCATTGGTCAAGATCGCCTACGACGAATCGTTCTCCAGGCTGGGGCCGGGCAACTTGCTGTTCCACCAGACGGTGGCCCGCGCCTTCGCCGACGAAGGCGTCGACGAGATCAACTGCGTAACCGACATGGCTTGGCACGACAACTGGCACCTGTCGAAGGCCGCGTACAGCGACATGGTCGTCTCCCCCCGACGACTGCTGCCGACCGTTGCGGGGGCGGTCGAGCTCGCGCTGCCCGGCGCCCTCGCCCGCCGAGCGCGGGGGATCCCGTGGATGGTCACCGTCGTGCGCAAGGCCAAGGCGGCACGCGGGCGTTAAGGGTACGAGAGGGCGGACGAGCCCTGGACCGACGAGCGCTGGACGCACCGCACGAGGTTCTCGTGCGGCACGCCCAGGGCTTTCCGGCGGTTCTGAGCCGGGTTCCTACTTGGTACCGGCGGTCACTTGGTGTTGATGGTGATGGTAGCGATTCCGACCAGCAGGCCGGGCTTGACCGCGGTGGTGCCGAAGGTGTCGTTCAGCAGCGGTGCGGCGTCCTCGGAGATGAGCACCTTGGTGCCCTCGAGGATGGCTGTGCCGCCCTTGCCGGTCTGCAGGGGCTTCAGGGTACGACCGTCGAGCTGGAACAGGAAGGCGTCCTCGACGGCTGACTTGCCGTTGACGCTCACGTCCCCGAACAGCTGCGAGGTGCCGGGGTCGACGGTGAAGTTGGTCAGGTCGACGGTGGTCTTGCCGGCGGTCAGCGAGAAGCCGCTGCCCTCGTGCTGGACCTCGCCCTGCACATACGGGTCGATGCTGCCTGGCTCGTAGTAGGTGACATCGCCACCGGTGATCGGGAAGACCAGCGAGCCGGACGTGGTCAGCTCGGCATCGCCCACGACGCCGGGGGTCAGCTTCAGGCTCTCCAGAGCCTCGACGAACCCGGTGTCGAGCGCGACCGCGGTGCTCTCGCCCGTCAGCCCCTCGACCTGCGCAACTGGCTCCGGCATCGCGCTGGAGCCGGCCTCGTCGGCTGCGGCGGTGTCGTCGGACCCGCACGCGGCCAACGGCAGGCCGACCAGAGCCGCCGCGGCGAGCCCCGCAACCATCGAGTGACTCCTGGTGCTGGAAAACATCTGAAACCCATTCCTTGAGGTAGGTGACTGTCTGTCCTCCATCATTCGGATCCGGGCTCAAGAATGCTTGGTGCAACACTCTGACTCATACGTTCGTACGATTCTCGCGAGTGCTTTGTCCCGGTTGGTCGCGAGCACGCTAAAACGCCCGGGCCGGTGAAAAGCCAATTGCGGGATGCTGGCTGCCGTTGGTCAGCTCGACCCAGCCATCTTCCCGCAAACGTGCTGGCGCGGGTCAGTCGCCGCCGCTGAATCCGGCCGGCCGCCTGATCCACTGGCTTGCCGGGCACAACCTGTGCCAGGCGGGCTCGGCGGCGAGGATGCGCAGCCGCTCATCGGTGCTGGTCGACTGCAGGTCCCGCGACCCGACCTCCGACGCGAAGGACGCGAGGAGACGCCGCGTTGAGTTCGATGTGGTGCTCGGGTTGTAGCTCCAGTCCCCGGTATGGACGAGGTCTAGTGGGCCGTCAGGCGAGGTGCCCCACCGCTTGCGCTGGAGCCAGTCACACGC
>JALYQN010000024.1 GCA_030855835.1 Actinomycetota bacterium
TCCGACGGTTGGGTGGCCATGGCAGCCGCCAGGTCGGAAGATCGGTCTGCGCGGGCGTGGCCCGACAGGCACCCGGCCGCGCCGGGCCGCGAATCCTTCCCTGCCACGACGACCCGACGAACCCTGATTCGACGATCTGCGGGCAGGCGCTGCCACGCGCGGCGGGAGGCCGGGCAGGATGGCGGGGTGACGCATGACAACCTGTTGGGGCAACCCCCTGAGACGCTGCTGCCGGTCGACCCCGCCACCTTGATGCTCGACGCCGGCACGCAGCCCGCCGAGGTCGCCCGTGCCCATCCCACGTCGAGCCTGGTGTGGGCGGTGCTGGCCGAGGCAGCCCTGTCCGGGGGAGACGACATCGCGGCCTACGCCTACGCCCGCACCGGCTACCACCGCGGGCTCGACACGTTGCGCCGGTCCGGCTGGCACGGCCACGGGCCGGTGCCCTGGTCGCACGTACCGAACAGGGGGTTCCTGCGGGCGCTCGCGGCCCTCGCCCGCGCCGCCGCAGCGATCGACGAGGTCGACGAAGCGGAGCGCTGCGTGACGTTCCTTTCCGACTCGAGTCGCGAGGCCGCCACCCAGCTGCTGCCGACGAGTCAGTAGGGACGCCGCTCAGCCACAGGCCGCTCCGCGGGCGGAGCGACGAACAACGTGCCTCGCACCGCCCGCCAGCTCGGCCGCGACACCGGTCCCACGAGCTCACCGTCGAGGAGCAGGCCGAACGGCGGCCCCTGGATGACCACCTTCCCGCCCCCGGGGTGGCCACGTCGTCGCGGTGATCATCCGGCGCCGCTTGGGCGATGCTCGAGCCACGGTGATGTCGCCACTTGAAGCACGCGCCACGGGCTGCGGACCAAAGCCCTCCGCCACAAGTACGCACAGCCGCTCACCGTCCGTGGGTGAAGTCAGCGGGCATGGCGCCGAGCGCGAAGCCAAAAGCGCCCGAGGCGGTCCTTCAGCTCACCCGCATCCACAGCGCGTCGCCACCGACCCCGGCGCGGTACGCGGTCATCAAACCTCGACCTCGACCTCGACCTCGGCGCCGGCAACACTCCGGCGCCGGCAACACTCCCGCGCCGACAACACTCCGGCAGCGTCCACTGACGCTGCGTCAGCGCGGCCGGCAGCGGTGCTGGTGACGACGAGCACCCCGTCCACCCGTGAACGCTACTGTTCGGTCATGCCCGCGGTCGTGATCGTCGGCGCCCAGTGGGGGGACGAGGGCAAGGGGAAAGCGACCGACCAGCTCGGCAGCCGCGTCGGTTATGTGGTCAAGTTCAACGGGGGCAACAACGCCGGCCACACCGTCGTCATCGGCGACGAGACGTACGCCCTGCACCTGCTTCCCAGCGGCATCCTGACCCCCGACGTCGTCCCGGTCATCGGCAACGGGGTGGTCGTGGACCTGTCCGTGCTGTTCGGTGAGATCGACGCCCTCGACGCCCGCGGCGTGGACACCTCGCGGCTGGTCGTCAGCGCCAACGCGCACGTGATCCCGCGCTACAGCTGTGAGCTCGACAAGACCGCCGAGCGCTTCCTGGGTTCGCGTCGCATCGGGACTACGGGACGCGGCATCGGCCCTACGTACGCCGACAAGATGAACCGGGTCGGGGTACGGGTGCAGGACCTGCTGGACGAGAAGATCCTGCTACAGAAGGTCGAGGCCGCTCTCGAGCTGAAGAACCAGGTGCTCGCCAAGATCTACAACCGGCGGGCGATCGAGCCGGCCGAGGTGGTCGACGAGCTACTCAGCTATGTCGACCGGTTGCAACCCATGGTCGCCGACACCTCGCTGCTGCTCACCAGCGCGCTCGACGCGCGGCAGACCGTGCTGCTCGAGGCCGGTCAGGCGACGCTGCTCGACGTCGACCACGGTACGTACCCGTTCGTCACGTCGTCGTCGGCGACAGCAGGCGGCGCCTGTACCGGCACCGGTATCCCGCCGACCCGCATCGACCGGGTGGTGGCGGTCCTCAAGGCCTACACGACCCGAGTCGGCGAAGGGCCGTTCCCGACCGAGCTGGTCAACGCGGCCGGTGAACACCTGCGCAAGACCGGCCACGAGTACGGGACGACCACGGGCCGGCCGCGTCGGTGCGGTTGGTTCGACGCGGTCATCGGCCGGTACGCGGCGCGGGTCAACGGGGTCACCGACTTCGTGCTCACCAAGCTCGATGTGCTCACCGGGCTGGACCAGCTGCCGGTGTGCGTGGGATACGACGTCGACGGGGTGCGACACGACGAGATGCCGATGACCCAGACCGATTTCCACCACGCGACACCCGTCTACGAGTACCTGCCGGGCTGGCGGGAGGAGATTGGCGCCGCCCGCACCCTCGACGACCTGCCGGCCAACGCGCAGGCGTACGTGCGGTTCGTCGAGGACATGGTCGGCGTCCGCGTGTCGGTGATCGGCGTCGGGCCGGACCGGGACGATTCGGTGGTCGTGCACGACCTGCTCTGACGCGAGGCTCGCCGCACGCCCGCACGCATCTTCCGACGGTTTGGTCGCCGGGGCAGCCAGTAGGTCGGAAGGTCCGTCTGGGCAGCCGCGCGTCCGCACGCATCTTCCGACGGTTTGGTCGCCGGGGCAGCCAGCAGGTCGGAAGATCCGTGCGGGCAGTCGCGCGTACGCTGCCTGCCCGTGGATGTGCTGGTGCTCGGCTCGGGCGGGCGCGAGCACGCGTTGGCGCTTTCCCTGGCCGCGGACGAGGCGGTCGACTCGGTGCATGTCGCGCCCGGCAACGCCGGCGTCGGCGCGGTGGCGTCCACCCACCAGGTCGATGCGGTTGATCCCGAGGCGGTCGTCGCGCTCGCCGTACGCCTCGGGGTCGATCTGGTGGTGGTCGGACCCGAGGCACCGCTGGTCGCCGGAGTCGCCGACGCGGTGCGCAACGCCGGAATGGCCTGCTTCGGCCCATCGGCCGATGCCGCCCGTCTTGAGGGCTCCAAGGCGTTCGCCAAGCAGGTAATGGCCGCCGCCGAGGTTCCGACCGCACTCGCGCACGTCTGCGAGACGGTGGGGGAGGCTGCCGCCGCCCTGGACGCGTTCGGCGCTCCATACGTGGTCAAGGACGACGGCCTCGCCGCCGGCAAGGGGGTGGTGGTCACCGGCGACCGTGCCGCTGCCCTGGCCCACGCCACCGGTTGCCTGCAGGGCGGCGGCCGACTGCTGGTGGAGGAGTACCTCGACGGCCCTGAGGTGTCGTTGTTCGCGGTGTGCGATGGGCAGACGGTGGTGCCGCTGTTGCCGGCGCAGGACTTCAAGCGCCTCGGCGACGGTGACTCCGGGCCGAACACCGGCGGGGTCGGTGCGTACGCGCCGCTTCTGTGGGCGCCGCCGGACCTGGTGGCGCGAGCGACCGAGCGGGTGCTGGAGCCAACGGTCGCCGAGATGGCCCGCCGCGGCACCCCGTTCACCGGACTCCTCTATGCCGGCCTGGCACTCACGTCGCGCGGTATCCGGGTGGTCGAGTTCAACGTGCGGTTCGGGGACCCGGAGACCCAGGTGGTGCTG
>JALYQN010000092.1 GCA_030855835.1 Actinomycetota bacterium
GGCGGACGCGATCCGGGCCGGTGGGATGGGTCAAGGCTGCCCGGTCGGAGGGGTGAGCGTGGAGACTCCCGGTGCCGCTGTCCCGAGCCGCCAGAACCCCGCGTCTCGTGGTACGTCAGGCGGCCGCCTCCAGTGCGAGCAGCGCCAGCTTGGCCTCCGGGCCGCCGGCGTAGCTGCCCGCGGCCCCGTCCGACCGGATCACCCGGTGGCACGGGACGACGACCGGCAGCGGGTTGCTGGCGCACGCGCTGCCCACCGCGCGGACCGCGCGGGGGCTGCCGACGGCTCGGGCCAGGCTCGCGTAGCTGGCCGTCGTGCCGTAGGCGATGTCCGGCAGCCGGACCAGTACGTCGCGGCGGAACCCGCTCGACAGCCGGAGATCCAGGGCGACGTCGAACCGCGTACGCATGCCGGCGAAGTACTCGTCGAGCTCGCGGGCGACCGGGTCGAGCCGGGCGGGGGCGAACAGGACTCGCGGGTTGACCCGCCGGGCCAGCATCGCCAGCACCTGGTCATGGTCCTCGCGTGCATACGCGACCCGGACCAGACCTTGGCCGGTTGCGGCCAGCAGCAGCGGCCCCACCGGCGAGTCCAGGGTGCGGTAGGCGACGTCGAGGATCCCTGCTGCCGCCGCGGCGTCGACGAGGCGGGCCTGCAGCCGCGTGATCGCGTCCTCGTCAGGCGGCGGCAGCGCCGCCAGCAGGTCGGTGTCGATGGTCATGATGCGGCTCCTCGGTAGTGGGTGCGCAGAGTTCTCATCCCGTCGGCGGCTGCCCTGCGGGCGGCGCTCTCGCTGTTGCCCAGCAGCTCGCCGACCTGCGCGTACGGCATGCCGGCGAGGTGGTGGTAGGCGATCGCCTCCCGCTGCTTGCGGGGCAGGGCCTCGAGCGCAGCCCAAAGCGTGTCGTCGCAGTCGGCCGGGTACCGATCGGTGGCGGGCTGGTCAGGAAGCGCGCCGGTGGGCATCGGCTGACGGCTGCGGGTCCGGTGCTGGTCGATGGCCTTGCGCTTGGCGATGGTGACCAGCCAGGCCCGGATGTTGCTGCCGCTCGGCAGGTCGGGGTAGGCGCGCAGCGCTGACAGGAACGTCTCCGACCACGCATCCTCGGCCTCGTGCGAGCCGAGGATCGCCCGGCAGACCCTGAGCACGGTCGGCCCGTGCTCGGTGACGACCTGCTCGAACGGTGTCATGGCCATACCCAGTAGACGCCGCGACCGCCGGTTTCGTGAGCCTCCACGGATCCTCCGGCGCGGTGGTCGCCCCGACGGCCGAGAGGTCGGAGGATCCGTCTCAGCAACCAGGTCAGGCAGTGGCGGGCACCTCGCGGACGAGGTCCCCGCCGTGGTGGATCGAGCCGGTGGTCCCGGACAGCCGATCGCCGCGGCCGCCCCAGCGCAAGGCGATCACCTCGGCCGCGATCGACACCGCGGTCTCCTCCGGCGTACGGGCGCCTAGGTCGAGGCCGATCGGGCTGGCCAGTCCGGACAGCTCGGCGTCGGTGAGGCCCGCCTCGCGCAGCCGGGCCAGCCGGTCGTCGTGAGTCCGCCGCGAGCCCATCGCGCCGATGTAGGCGGGCCGCTGGCCGTCGGGCATCCGCAGCGCCACCTCGAGAAGGGGGACGTCGAACTTCGGGTCGTGGGTCAGCACGCAGACCACGGTGCGCGCGTCCAGCCCGCCGGCGTCGACCTGGCGGCGCAGGTAGCGGTGCGGCCACTCCACCCGCACCTCGTCGGCGTCCGGGAACCGCGCGGGGGTGGCGAACACCGGCCGGGCGTCGCACACCGTGACCCGGTAGCCGAGGAACGAGCCGACCCGCGCCACCGCGGCGGCGAAGTCGATGGCCCCGAAGACGAGCATCCGCGGCCGGGGCGCGTATGCGGCACAGAAGACCCGCATCCCCTCGCCGCGGCGCTGCCCGTCCGGTCCGTATGTGAGCAGCGTGCTGCTGCCCTGGGCCAGCAGGCCACGAACGTCGTCGGCCAGCGCGGCGTCTGCCCGCGCAGACCCGACCGTTCCGGTCCCGCCGTCCTCTGCCTCCTCCGGGCGCACCACCAGCCGACGGCCGATCCAGCTCCGGTCGGGGTGGTCGATCACGGTGGCGACGGCCACCGGCCGGCCCGCCTCGACGTCAGCGGCGACCCGGTCCAGCTCGGGAAAGGTGTCGCGAGAGACCGTCTCGACGAACACGTCCAGGACACCACCGCAGGTCAGGCCGACCGCGAAGGCGTCGCCGTCGCTCACCCCGTAGCGCTCGAGCACCGGTGACCCGTCGGCCACCACCCGTTGCGCAAGCTCGTACACGGCTGCCTCGACGCAGCCACCGGAGACCGAGCCGACCGCGGTGCCGTCGGGCCCGACCAGCATCGACGCACCGGCCGGCCGCGGAGCCGAGCGCCAGGTCGCCACCACGGTGCCGACCCCTACCTGCTGGCCGTCACGCCACCAGTCCATCAGGTCGTCGAGCACCTCACGCACGGCCGATCACGCCCACCAGCTCCTCGAAGGTCGCCAGCGAGTGGCCGGCGAGCAGGTCGTCGACGTATGGGGCGACGGCCACGATGCCTCCCTGCACCGGGAGGTAGCCCGGCTTTCCGCGGTGCGGGTTCACCCAGACCAGCCGGTGCGTCAGGCGCCGCAGCCGTAGGGCCTGCTCGCCCAGCAGGGCGGTGTCGCCGCGCTCCCACCCATCGCTGAAGACCACCACGACGGCTCCCCGGGCCATGCCGCGCTGACCGTGCCGGTCGCAGAACGCTCGCAGCATCTCGCCGAGCCGGGTCCCCCCGGACCAGTCGGGCACGGTGTCGCCGGCGGCGCGCAACGCGGCCCCGGGGTCCCGGTTGCGCAGAGCCGGGGTCACCCGGGTCAGCCGGGTGCCGACCGTGAGCACCTCGGTGGCCCCTGGCGCGGCTCGTACGATCTGGTGCGCCAGTCGCAGGAGGTGGTCGGCGTAAGGCTCCATCGAGCCGGACACGTCGACAAGCAGGACCACCTGGCGCGGACGCTGGGACCGGCGCCGGCGCAGCAGCGGGCCCGGCTCGCCGGCGCGGCGAAGCTGGTCGCGCAGAGTTCGGCGCGGGTCGAGCTGTCCGCGCCGCGATGCGTGCAGCCGCGGGGAGGTGCGTACGGGGGGATGGACGACGAGTCGCTCGAGCAGCTGGTCGAGGCGGCGGCGGTCGGCCGGCGACAGGTGAGCCACGTCGCGGTGGCGGAGGATCTCGGTGCCGCTGGCGACCGCCCGCAGCCGGAGGTCGTCACCGTCCCCCGGCCGCTCGCCGGCCCCAGGGTCCAGCTCGGGGCGCTGCACCACGCGGGGGAGCTCGCGGCGGGTCCGGCCGGACG
>JALYQN010000098.1 GCA_030855835.1 Actinomycetota bacterium
CTCCCAGCCGATGCCCCTCCCTCCGACGGTACGCCGCCGTGGTGCACTCGGACTTCGGGCTGGGAGTCGGCTTCGGAACCGGATTTCCTGCACTGGGACTACTTTGGCCGTCCCGATCCAGGCGCTATGTCGATGACGGCGCAGGCAGTAAGGCCTTGAAAGCCCCGAAGTCTGGCTGGTACCAATCTAGTATCATGCAGTCATGGCGATGACCTTGCGTACTGACGAGGAGCTCGACCGCGCGCTGAGTGAACTGGCAAGCACCGAGGGGGCTTCCCGTCAAGAGATCATTCGGCGGGCGGTGCTGGAGCGCTACCAGCGCAGCGAGCACACCGCCCGCGTGCGCGCCAGCTCGAGCCGCATGATCGATCAGTGGGGTGACGTGCTCGAC
Organism: Actinomycetota bacterium; assembly: GCA_030855835.1. Classification (GTDB taxonomy): domain Bacteria; phylum Actinomycetota; class Actinomycetes; order Propionibacteriales; family Nocardioidaceae; genus JACCVL01. The sequence continues at coordinate 392 of JALYQN010000098.1, forward strand.
CGCCTGGGCACGGTTTGACACGGCCTGTCGAGTACCTCGACCTCGAGGACTTGCTTGGTCTGGTCCGCGACCTAGGGGCTGGTCCCGTTCGAGACGTCGGTCTGCTCGACTCGGCGGCGGCGCGGCCGCGCTCCAGTGCGCTCGGCGAGGACGCGTACGCGACCCTCGAGCTCAAGGCGGCTGCGTTGCTGCACTCCATCGCTCGTAACCATGCCCTGGTCGACGGGAACAAGCGCCTGGCGTGGCTAGCCGCTGTCGTCTTCCTCGACCTGAACGGGCGCGCACACACCCTGTCGCACGACGCCGCCTTCGACCTCGTCATGGGCGCCGCGGCCGGAACGTTGGACGTCGAACAGATCGCCGAAGTGCTGCTGCGTGGGGCATGAAAACAAGCTCGTGCACTGCTTGTTGCATGTGAGTTGCACGAAACGGGGTCTTCCTGGCCTGCAGATCAGCCACAAACCGGCCCTGACCTGCGCAAACACCGGAGCGGGTGACCGGGATCGAACCGGCATGACCAGCTTGGAAGGCTGGGGCTCTGCCATTGAGCTACACCCGCGAGCCCGGGCCACCACCCGGGTCCAGGACCATCGTCCCAGATGGGCCCTAGCCCGTCCGGTCTCGCTGACCGAGCGCGGAGTCGGTCAGCCCCACAGGGCGCGCCGCTCGCGCGCGGTCACAGGCCGAGCCTCGCGCGCGTCGAGGTCGAACATCACCACGACGACGCGCGCGTCGAGCACCAGGCGACCGTCGCGCGCGGTCAGTCGCTCAGCTAGCGTGAGGCTCTTGCGGCCGACGCGCTCGACCTCGACCTGAGCGGTCAGGGGCCCGTCCTCGAGCACCAGCTGGCTGCGGTAGTCGAGCTCGAGGTGGGCGACCACGAACAACGGGTCGGCACCGTCGCAGGCCGCCCTCAGCATCGCGACACGAGCCTCGTCGAGCAGGACGAGGTACTCCCCGTAGTAGACGTGACCGTACGCATCGAGGTCGCGCCACCGCAGTGGCACGACGCCGGTCCAGCTGAACCCGCCCCTCTCGGTGTTCTCTGCGCTCACGCTTCCCCTCCAGTCAGCAGCGTTCCGCCAGGTGACCGCGGTCGGCAGGCGGATCGCGCGGCTCCGACCACCAGTCGGTCATCTCGGTGAGGTGGTACCCGCGCATGGCGCGGTTCGTCCACTCGTGCTCCAGACATGGGCGCACCGTACGTTCCGGCGTCGACGTCGCCGCGGGGAGGGCGTCCAGGACTGCACTAGACTCCCGCGGGCGCCACGGGGCGTAGCGTAGTGGCTAGCGCGCCTGCTTTGGGAGCAGGAGATCGCAGGTTCGAGTCCTGTCGCCCCGACCCTTGCCAGCGCCTGTCACCAGCCCGAGGAGCCATCACCACCGTGAAGAGCGATGCCGAGACCTTGGGCCCCACCCGGGTCAAGCTCACCGTCGAGGTCACCTTCGACGAACTCAAACCCAGCCTGGACGAGGCGTACAAGCAGATCGGCCGGCAGATCCAGGTTCCCGGCTTCCGCAAGGGCAAGGTGCCGCCGGCGATCGTGGACCAGCGGCTCGGCCGGGGCGCGGTGCTGGATCAGGCGGTCAACGACGCCCTGCCCAAGCTGTACGTCCAGGCGTTGCAGGACAACGACCTGCAGCCGGTCGGACGCCCCGAGGTCGACGTCACTCGTCTCGCCGACGGTGAGGAGCTCGCCTTCACCGCCGAGGTCGACGTTCGCCCGCCGATCGAGCTGCCCGAGTACGACGGTCTCGAGGTCGAGGTGGCCGTCCTCGAGGTGAGCGATGAGGATGTCGAGGAGCAGCTGGAGGCGCTGCGCGAGCGGTTCGCCAGCCTCAGCGACGTGGAGCGCCAGGCAGCGGACGGCGACTTCGTCAGCATCGACTTGTCGGCGTCGAAGGACGGCGAGCCGATCGAGGCGGCCCAGGCCACCGGTGTCTCCTACCAGGTCGGCAAGGGGACGATGATCGACGGTCTGGACGAGGCGCTGCTGGGCATGTCCGCTGGAGAGCAGAGCACCTTCCGCTCGGTGCTGATCGGGGGCGACCAGTCCGGCGACGAGGTCGACATCCAGGTCATCGTGCAGGGCGTCAAGGAGCAGGAGCTGCCGGAGCTGGACGACGAGTTCGCCCAGACCGCTAGCGAGTTCGACACCGTCGACGAGCTTCGGACCGACCTGCGCGAGCGGCTCACCCGTGGCAAGAGGCTCGAGCAGGCCAGCCAAGCGCGGGACGCGGTGCTGGAGCGGCTGCTCACGATGGTCGACGTGCCGCTGCCGGACGCGCTCGTCACTGCCGACCTCGAGTCGCGTCGCGAGCAGATCACCCAGCAGCTCGCGTACGCCGGCATCACCCAGGAGGACTACCTCGTGCAGGAGGAGCAGACCGCCGAGGAGTACGAGGGTGAGCTGGAAAAACGCGTACGTGACGCAATCACGGCTCAGTTCGTGCTCGACGAGGTTGCCCGCAAGGAGCAGATCGGTCTGGCCGAAGCCGAGCTCGCCCAGCACATCACTCGCCGCGCTCAACAGGCCGGCGTCACGCCGGATGAGTACGCCAAGCATGCGGTCGAGCACGACCACATGTCTTCATTGGTGAACGAGGTCGTCCGGGGCAAGGCGCTGGCGTTGTTGCTCCAGCGAGCCTCGGTCACGACCACCGGCGGGGAGCGGGTCGAGCTGGCGACGCTCCAACCGGACGGCACGTACGCCGATCCTGCCGTCGATGACGCCGACAACCCCAGCGACCCCAGCGACCCCAGCGACCCCGGCGACCCCGGTGACCCCGGCGACCCCGAGGGCGCCAGTGACTCTGACGACACCGACGAGGCGAAGCCGTAACCGCGACGGCAATGTCACACGTGACTGCTAGGCGTGGCGGCCGGGGGGGGCTGAGGGTGTGATCTCCCGCAAGCTTGCCGAACGGCTGCGTGATGCCGGGCTCGGGTGGCAACCCACGGCCGGCGATCGGTTCGTCGTCCCCGACCGAGACATGGACGACGACGTCTTCGTGGTCAGCGACATGGTGGTCGACGTGCACGACCTGCCCGGCGGCCGGGTGATCGGCTTCAACGGCACCGTCGAGTGGGCACTTGACAGCATCCTTGCCGCCGAGGTGGTCTGGCTCCCCCGCGAGGACCAGCTGCGCGACCGGCTGGGTGGAGCCTTCGTCCGGCTGGAGGCGGTACCGCCGGGCTGGGTCGTCGTCGTACGGACACGAGCAGCCGAGCAGCGGCATGCGGACGCCGACGTCGAGAGTGCGTACGCGCGGGCCCTGCTCGAGCTGCTCGCGCTGCAGGACGACTGAGAGCCGCCTCGCCGGGGGGTCACCTGATCGTCGTACGCCCGCCGCGAACAGCACCCCCGCACAGGTGGATCCGTCGGTCGGCGACGCTAGTGTCGAATCCATGACCTTCCCAGCAGGACTCCCAGCGGCAAACGCCGTGGCAGGCGCGGCGGCGGCGGACTCACCGCGCGCCGCGGGCTCCAACGGCAACCAGCCCGGCCTCGACGAGCACATCTACCAGCGGTTGCTCAAGGAGCGCATTGTGTTCCTCGGCTCCGAGGTGCGCGACGCCAACGCCAACGCGATATGCGCCCAGATGCTGCTGCTG
>JALYQN010000114.1 GCA_030855835.1 Actinomycetota bacterium
GTGCCGTCGTGCTCGGTACGCTCGCGATATGTCGCTGCCCTGCCTGGCCACAGCGCCCAACCCTGCGCTGGACGTGCGGGGATGACCGTGGCGGTGCGGACGATCTCCGGCTCGCTGGACGAGTCCGAGAGACAGCGAGCCGTATACGACGGTGAGCTGTTGATCTTCAAGAACGCAGCGCCGATGACCGCCCTATGTGCGTTCGTGGATGAGCTGTGCCGTGAGGTCTTGGGCACCACGGACCCGACCCAGGCACAGTTCGAGATGGCTCAAGACGACTACCTTTACCGGCTCGAAGACCTCCGGCGGCGCTTCCGTACAAGTCCTCGAGGCAAGGCGCTGCTGCGTGGCGTACTGGAAGGTGTGGGCGTTGATCCTGAGCGCTCTGGCTGGGACCGGTCGCTTCTGCGCGTCGCACCGCACAGCGACGAGCCGGCCCCCGACGGCACGCACACGCTGGGGTTCCATCGCGACACCTGGGCCTCCAACGTCTACTCGCAGACCAACTGGTGGGCCCCGATCTTCCCCGTCACCGCAGGACGTGCGATCGCGTTCTACCCGCAGTACTGGCGGGAGCCCATCCTGAACAACAGCGCATCCTGGGACCTCGAGCAGGTCATGGCCGGCAGAGCGACGGACATCACTCCCACCCCCACCGTGCAGGTACAGACTGGTGCGGAGGTCAGGGTCGCGATCGAGCCCGGAGACGTGTTGTGCTTCTCTGGGGCGCATCTGCATGCGAGCGTCCCGAACACGACCGGCCGTGCACGGTTGTCCATCGAGGTGCGCACCGCCGACATCCAGGATGAGGCTGCTGGGAGGGGGGCGCCGAACCTCGATGGTGCTGCCCCGCATGTGGCCCTGCGGTGGTTCCGACGCATTGACGACGACCAGCCCCTGACGACTCTGCTCGCCTGCACCCCCAACTGAACTGGGTTCGCCCGGCGATACTGCTTCTCGATGCGCCTGACGCCCTTCGACCCCACTCTCGCGGCGACGGTGGCGTCGTGGGCGCAGTCAGAGGAGGAGGCGTTGGCCTGGTGCTCGCGTACCGACGTACCGGTGCCGGCGGAGGTGGTCTCAGCCTGGGGAGAGGCGCCCGGTGTGACGGCGTTCTCGTTCGTCAAGGACACCCTGCCGATCGGGTACGGCGAGCTGTGGGTCGACAACGATGAATCCGAGGTGGAGCTGGCGCGACTGATCATCGAGCCCGGGCACCGGGGCATGAGATACGGGCGACAGATGGTCGCCGAGCTCGTTACACAGGCGCAGCGGCACAGTCGTTCGGTGATCATGCGCGTCCACCCCGACAACGATGCTGCCAAGCGCAGCTATGCGGCGGCGGGTTTCGTCCCCATCTCGACTGCGGAGGAGTCGGAGTGGAACGACGGTCAGCCCATCGCTTACAGCTGGATGACGTATCGCGGTGCATAGGGGGCACCCGCACGGCGGGCGGCTCACCTGCTGCAGGTGCGTGCTGGCTGTGCCAGGATCGGCCGATGGCAGACTTCCCCGCGATCACCCATGTGGCACTGACGGTCAGCGATCTCGAGCGGAGCGCAGCCTGGTACGAGCGGCTCCTCGGGGTCGCACCGGCCCTCGACGAGGACACCGGCGCCTTCCAGCACAAGGTCTACCCCGTCTCGGGCGGGATGCTCCTCGGCCTGCACGCCCACCCGGACCCCGATGAGACGGCATTCACTGCCACCCGTCCCGGGCTCGACCACGTGGCGTTCGGCTGCGCGAACCGCCAAGAGCTGGAGCAGTGGCAGTCCCGGCTCGACGAGCTCGGCATCGAGCACGGTGGCATCCAGAAGGCGCACTACGGGTCGGGCCTGTCGTTCAAGGACCCCGACGGTCTCCCGCTGGAGTTCTTCGCGCCGCCGGAATGATCGGCCCTCGACGCTAGCCGTTCACCCGCCGGCGAGTAGCTCGTCGAGCTTCTCGTAGCCCTCGATGATCCCGGTCTCCATCCCGCTGGCAAGCATCGCGTCGCGGATTTCCATGGTGTCCACCACTGACAGCCCGCTGACCCGGGTGCGACCGTCACCGAGGTCCTCGAACGTCATGGTGTCGAGGCTCACCCCGTCGGGCTCCCCGAGGTAGGTGAAGGTCTGCACCAGCCGCTCGGCCGGCCGCAGCTCGTGAAACGAGCCGTAGAAGGACGCGACCTCTGCGCCCTCCTGCCAGGCCGAGTAGCGGTAGCTGCCGCCCGTGCGCGCATCCCACGTGTCGATCCTCATCTCGATGCTGCGGGGACCCAGCCACTGCGCGACCAGCTCCGGATCGGTCCAGGCCCGGTACACCCGCTCCGGCGGGGCGTCGAAGTCGCGGATGATGCGCACAGTGGGCAGGTTGGGGTCGGCCTCGATCTTGGTTTCGTACGTGGTCCTGGTCATGATGCTGCTCCTTGCTCGTCGTGGGTGGTGTCCTGGTCGTCCATGGCTGCCAGCACGGCGTCGAGGCGCTGGAACCGCTCCTCGGCCTGCCGGCGGTATCTCTCGATCCATCCGGTCATCAGGTCGAACACCTCCGCCTCCAGGTGGCAGGGCCGGCGCTGGGCATCACGCCGGCGGCTCACCAATCGCGCGTCCTCCAGCACCCGGAGGTGCTTCGAGACGGCTTGGACCGAGACGTCGTACGGCGCGGCCAGCTGGCCGACGGTCGCGTCGCCGACCGCCAGCCGGGCCACAATGTCGCGCCTGGTCGGGTCGGCGAGGGCGGCGAACACCCGGGACAGTCCGTCATCGGACACGGCATCCTCCCGCTCGCTGTTGTCAACCGAATGGTTGTATGAACCTTAGCTCGCGCCGCTGCAGTCGTCAACCATCCGGTTGAACTAGCCCTTGCGCTCGCCGATCGCAGCAGTGGCCTGCGGCAGCACCGACTTGAGGTCGCCGACGACGCCGAAGTCGACCAGCTCGAAAATCGGCGCGTCGGCGTCCTTGTTGACCGCGACGATCGTCTTCGACGTCTGCATGCCGGCCCGGTGCTGGATGGCGCCGGAGATGCCGGTGGCGACGTACAGCTGCGGGGACACCGTCTTACCGGTCTGGCCGACCTGGTACGAGTGCGGGTACCACCCCGAGTCGACCGCGGCCCGCGACGCGCCGACCGCGGCGCCGAGCGCGTCGGCGAGCGCCTCCACGTCGGTGAAGTCACCGCCCGTGCCC
>JALYQN010000197.1 GCA_030855835.1 Actinomycetota bacterium
ACGTGGTGGTCACCGCCGCCGCCCGCACCAGGACGGTGCTGGGGTTGTGGTGGCGCCCCGAGTCCTCCGCCCGCGCCGGACCAGCGTGACTCAGTCTCTGGGTACCTCAGTCTCCGGGTACCTCAGTCTCTGGGCACTGTGGAGAAGTGCTCGCCGTCGCCCTCGTCGCGTCCGCGTCCCGGGCGCGGGCGGGTGTGCTCTCGCCGGTCACGGGCAGATGCCTCATCGGTGGGCCCGTCCGGCGGCGGATCGCCGCCGGCGCGGGGCTGACGGTCCACCTCACGGCGCAGGTTGTGCACCTCCTTGCGCCGCCGGCGCCCGCGCCGGGCACCGCCCACCAGCAGGACGACTCCCAGGACGCCGAGGAGCAGGCTTGCCGCCCCCACCCCGAAGACACCTGCCGCGGTGGTGTCGATGTCAAAACCTGGCAGCTCCAGGGCCACTGCCTCGCCGCCCTGGCTGACGACGGTGACCGCGACAACCGCCACCAGGATCAAGATGATCACGCCGAGTACCGCCATCAGATCTCCTCGCTCGGTGCTGATGTGCCGGTCGTGTCGTACACATCCTGCCGGTTCAGCGGGGCAGCAGCACGTTCAGTAGTGCCACCGCGCCGGCCTTGTCCAGCGGCTCGTTCCCGTTGCCGCACTTGGGTGACTGCACGCACGACGGACACCCGTCTCGGCACTCACAGCTCATGATGGCGGCTCGGGTGGTGCCGAGCCAGGACTCCGCCACGGTGTAGCCGCGCTGGGCGAAGCCGGCGCCGCCCGGATGCCCGTCGTACACGAACACGGTGAGCCGGCCGGTGTCGCGGTGCAGGGCGGTCGACACGCCACCGATGTCCCAGCGGTCGCAGGTCGCGAACAGGGGCAGCAGGCCGATCGATGCGTGCTCGGCGGCGTGCGCGGCGCCGGGCACGTCCCGGGTGTCCACGCCACTGGCGGCCACCTGCCCGGCGTCCAGGGTCCACCACACCGCGGTCGTGGTGAGGTGCCGCGGTGGCAGGTCGAGCGACTCCTCACCAAGCACCTCGCCGGTGAGGATCCGGCGCCGGAGGAATCCGACCACCTGGCTCGTTACCTGGACCTGGCCGAGCACTACCTCGGCGGCACCCCACGCCCGCGCCTCCCGTCGGGCAACGACCTCGATGTCGGTGACCTCGCGAGCTGTCGTGGTCCAGTCCGGTTCGGCCGGCTCCACCACCGCCACCGAGGTGGTCAGGTCGAGGTCGGTCACGACGTACGAGCGCCCTTGGTGCAGGTGCACGGCGCCGCGGTGCACGGCGGTGTGTGCCGAGCCGGCGTCGACGGTGCCCAGCAGGCGGCCATCCGAGCGCTGCACGATCTGCACCGGCATGCCACCGGTCGAGCGGATGTCGGCGAGGTCGCAGGCCCGTTCCCGCCTGGTCCAGAACCAGCCGCGCGGACGGCGGCGCAGCTTGCCCTCGGCCTCCAGCCTCGCCAGTTCGTCCAGAGCCCGCGATCCGAACAGCTCGGCGTCCGCCTCGGTGAGGGCCAGCTCCTGCGCAGCGGCGCACAGGTGCGGCCCGAGGACGTACGGATTGTCCGGGTCGCTGACGGTAGCCTCGACCGGTCGCCCCAGCAGCGCCTGCGGGTGTCGGACGAGGTAGGTGTCCAGCGGGTCGTCGCGGGCCACCAGCACCCCCACCGACGAGCGCCCTCTGCGCCCCGCCCGGCCGAGCTGCTGCCACAGGGCCGCCCGGGTACCGGGGAACCCCGCCACCAGCACGGCATCCAGTCCCACCAGGTCGATCCCGAGCTCGAGCGCGTTGGTCGCCGCTGCCCCCAGCAACCGACCCGCCTTCAGCTCCGCCTCCAGCGCCCGGCGGTCTTCGGGCAGGTAGCCACCTCGGTAGGCGGCCACCGCCGTTCCGAGCTCGGGGTCCACGGCGGCCAGCTGACGCGCAGCGCTCAGCGCGACCGTCTCCGCACCTCGCCGGGAGCGGACGAAGGCGAGCGTACGCATCCCGTCGAGCACCAGGTCGGCGAGCAGCTCGGCCGTCTCGGCCGCCGCTGACCGGCGGGTCGGAGCCCCGTGCTCCCCCGTCAGCTCGGTCAGCGGAGGCTCCCACAGCGCCAACGCGCCGGCCCCTCGCGGCGCGCCGTCGTCGGTGACGGCGGCGACCGGCAGACCGGTCAACGTCGAGGCGCACACGTCGGGGTCGGCCACGGTCGCCGACGCCAGGACGAAGGTGGGGTCGGCACCGTAGTGCGCGGCCAGCCGCCGCAGCCGGCGCAGCACCTGTGCCACATGCGAGCCGAACACCCCGCGGTAGTAGTGGCACTCGTCGACCGCGACGTAGCTCAGCCCGGACAGCAGCCGCGCCCATCGGGTGTGTGCGGGCAGTACGGACCGGTGCAGCATGTCCGGGTTCGTCACCACCCAGGTGGCGTGCTCGCGTGCCCAGTCCCGCTCCGTTCGAGGGGTGTCACCGTCCACCGCCGCCGGCCGTACCCCCGCAAGGCCGCTTCCCAGCACGTCGCCGAGGGTCGCGAGCTGGTCGTGCGCCAGCGCCTTGGTCGGCGCCACGTACAGGACGGTCGGCGCGCGCGCCCGCCGCCCGGCGGGCTTCCCCCCCGAGGCCAACGCGCTCAGCCCTGGGAGCAGGTAGCCCATCGACTTGCCCGACCCGGTGCCGGTCGAGACCACCACATGCTGGCCGCCCCAGGCACGGTCAGCGGTATCCACCTGGTGGCTCCACGGCCGCTCCACGCCGGTCGCCCGGAACCGCTGCACCAGCTGGTCGGGCATCCAGGTGGGCCACGGGACCGGTCTGCCCTCGCGCGCCGGGATCCGCTCGAGATGACGCAGCCTGCCCGTCCGTACGCCTTGGGAGGCCAGTGCCTGGAGCAAGGCCACGGGGTCGGTCGGACGTGCAGCGAGCGTGGGCGTTGGCGCCGGGATCGAGATGATGCGCCGAGTCTTGCATGCACAGCTGCGCCAATCAGGGCTGGTTCGGCCGTGCTCAGCGGGCGCCTGGATGTCGGGCGTCGTGGTTGAATGCCGCACGGGGTTGAGCACGGGCGGTACCGCCGGTCGGGCCCACCCGTGGCACCCCGCGCGACATCAGGGAGATCTCGTGGACCTGTCGCTCAGCACCCGTGACGAGGGCGACTGGACTGTTGTCGCCGTCGGCGGCGAGATTGACGTCTACACCGCTCCCAAGCTGCGGGAGACCCTCGTTGACCTGGTCAACGTCGGGCGCTTCCGGCTGGTCGTCGATCTGGAGGCGGTCGACTTCCTGGACTCCACCGGGCTCGGCGTGCTGGTCGGCGGGCTCAAGCGGCTCCGGGCCCACGATGGCACCCTGCGCGTGGTGTGTACGCAGGAACGGCTGCTGAAGATCTTCCGCATCACCGGGCTCACCAAGGTCTTCGCGATCCACGACTCGGTGGCCGACGCCACCGCGGACTGACGCGCAGCCCATGGCGCTGGTCCAGCTGGACGTCGTTCCGGATGTCGGTCATGTGCGAGTGGCTCGGTTGGTCGCGGTCTCGCTGGCACGGGTCAACGGGGTCGATGAGGAAGTGGTCGAGGACGTCCGCCTCGCGGTCGGCGAGGCGTGTGGTCGGGCCGTCGCGGCGCACAGCCGGGCCGCTCTGGACGAGCCCGTGCGGCTCCGCTTCGAGGGTGACGCCGACGCCGGCCCCGGCATGCGGGTCGAGATCGTCGACCGGGTTGCCATGCCCGAGGCCGACGGCGAGGCAGCTCTTGCGCTGCTGGTCGGCGGCCAGACCCCGGCTGCTGCACGGGCGGAGGCGGGCGCGGCCTCAGCGGTCATGGCTCTGCTCGAGGGCCTTGCCGACGAGGTTCAGGTGCACACCGGCACGCAGGGGACGACGGTCGAACTGCGCTGGAACGACTGAGCACCGAGCGCCACGCCCGGGACGGGCCAGTGCGGGCGCGGCCCGCCCAGGTCGGTACGGTGCCCCCATCATGCACCCCCGGGCGAGAGCCCTCAGAAGGAGTACGCGATGTCGCGGGTTCCCCTCGCAGCAACCAGCGACGTGTCACTCGAGGGTGGCAACACCACTGTCGTGATCGTCGTCGCCGTGATCGCGCTCGTCGCACTGGCCATGGCCTCGGTCTTCCGGCAGCAGGTGCTGGCTGCCGACGAGGGCACCGAGAACATGAAGGACATCGCCCGCGCCGTGCAGGAGGGCGCGTCGGCCTACCTGACCCGGATGTTCCGGACGTTGGCCGTGTTCGCCGTCGCAGCCTTCGCGCTCCTGTTCGTGCTGCCCGGCGACGCCGAGATCAGGATCGGCCGCTCGATCTTCTTCCTCGTCGGCGCGGGCTTCTCGGCCGCGATCGGCTACCTGGGGATGTCGCTGGCGGTCCGGGCCAACGTACGAGTGGCGGCGGCGGCGCGGGGAGGTGACCGCGACCTCGGGATGCGAGTGGCGTTCCGCACCGGTGGCGTGGTCGGCATGGCCACCGTCGGCCTCGGTCTGCTCGGGGCCGCCGTCGTGGTGTTGATGTACGAGGGTGAGGCGCCCGACGTCCTGGAGGGGTTCGGGTTCGGTGCGGCGCTGCTGGCGATGTTCATGCGGGTCGGCGGCGGGATCTTCACCAAGGCCGCCGACGTCGGCGCGGACCTGGTGGGCAAGGTCGAGCAGAACATCCCCGAGGACGACCCCCGCAACGCAGCGACAATCGCCGACAACGTCGGCGACAACGTCGGCGACTGCGCTGGTATGGCGGCCGACCTGTTCGAGTCGTACGCGGTGACCCTGGTCGCGGCGCTGATCCTGGGCTCCGCGGCGTTCGGTTCGGAAGGACTGGTCTACCCGCTGATCGTGCCGGCGATCGGGGCGCTGACGGCGATCCTGGGGGTCTACATCACCCGGCCGCGGGCGGGTGAAGGTGGCCTGGTCACCATCAACCGGGCCTTCTACATCTCTGCCGCGGTGTCGGCCGTGCTGTGCACGGTGGCCGCCTTCGTCTATCTGCCCACCTCGTTCGGCGACCTGACCGGCGCCGGCCTCGACGGTGAGGGCAGCCCGGCGGTGATAGCGGTCGTCGCGGTGCTGCTCGGCATCGTGCTGGCCGCGATCATCCTCACCCTCACCGGCTACTACACCGGCACCGAGCACCGGCCGGTGGCAGATGTCGGCAAGTCCGCACTGACCGGCCCGGCCACCGTCATCCTCGCCGGACTGGCGGTCGGCTTCGAGTCGGCCGTGTACACCGCGCTGGTGATCGGGGCCGCCGTCTTCGGCGCCTTCCTGCTCGGCGGCGCCTCCATCATCGTGTCGCTGTTCGCGGTCGCGCTGGCCGGTACCGGCCTGCTCACCACAGTCGGCGTCATCGTCGCGATGGACACGTTCGGTCCGGTGAGCGACAACGCCCAGGGCATCGCGGAGATGTCCGGTGACGTCGACAGTGACGCGGCAAAGATCCTCACCGAGCTGGACGCGGTGGGCAACACCACCAAGGCCGTCACCAAGGGCATCGCCATCGCCACCGCGGTGCTGGCGGCGACCGCGCTGTTCGGCTCGTACATCGACGCCATCAACACCGCGGTCGCAGAGTCGGGTGCCAACGACTCTGGGGTCACCTCGTTCAGCTTCATTGTCTACGCCCCCAACGTGCTGGTGGGCCTGCTGATCGGCGCCGCGGTCGTGTTCTTGTTCTCCGGGCTGGCCATCAACGCGGTGTCCCGGGCCGCGGGTGCGGTCGTGTTCGAGGTGCGCCGGCAGTTCCGTGAGATCCCCGGCATCATGGAAGGCACCGGGCGACCCGAGTACGGCCGGGTGGTCGACATCTGCACCCGGGACTCGCTGCGTGAGCTGGCCACCCCCGGGCTGCTGGCGATCCTGGCGCCGGTGGCAGTCGGTTTCGGCCTCGGTGTGGGGCCGCTGGCCGGTTACCTGGCCGGGGCGATCGGAACCGGCACATTGATGGCGGTCTTCTTGGCCAACTCCGGCGGCGCGTGGGACAACTCCAAGAAGCTGGTCGAGGACGGCGTGCATGGCGGAAAGGGTTCGCCGGCGCACGAGGCGACGATCATCGGGGACACCGTCGGTGACCCGTTCAAGGACACCGCCGGACCGTCGATCAACCCGCTGCTCAAGGTGATGAACCTCGTGTCGCTGCTGATCGCCCCCGCGATCGTGTCGGTATCGATAGGGGACGACGCCAACGACGTCGTCCGGTACGGAGTGGCGCTCGCCGCTGCGGCGATCATCGCGGTCGCCTTGGTGATCACCAAGCGTCGTCCGATCTCGATCGGCGAGGTCGACGACTCCACCACCCCCGCCGACCAGACGCAGCCCACCGCCTGACCCGACCCGCGCTCGGCGGCTCACGGATCCTCCGACGGCTTGGTCGCCGGGGCGGCCAACTGGTCGGAGGATTGGCGGCAACTCCGTGCCCGGGCCGGAGGTGACCTATCGCGGTCAGTGGGGGAGAAACCGTTGGACGCGTCGGCGCCAACCGCTTGGCAGCCAGCCGCCGCGCAGCCAGGGCAACCGGGACGCCCGGGTCAGCAG
>JALYQN010000204.1 GCA_030855835.1 Actinomycetota bacterium
CGACCGCCGCCTCGCGCGTACTCGATGCGACCGAGCTGGGTGAGCCCGAGGTTGCCACCCTCGCCGACGCAGCGGGCCCGCAGGTCGGCGCCGTCGACGCGCAGCACGTCGTTGATCTCGGCGGGCGGCGGTGTGTTCCCGCGTACGGCCAAGTCGATCCCCGTGACCGAGCAGATGCGGGCCGCGCTCGGCCTCGCGGCCGACGACAGGCGGGTGACCCCGGCGCAGCTCATGCGGGCCATTCTGGTTGCCGACGTCGACCTGCTCTGGAACGGCGGCATCGGGACCTACGTCAAGGCCAGCACAGAGACGCAGGCAGAGGCGGGCGACAAGGCCAACGACGCCATCCGGGTCGACGGTCGGGAGCTGCGGGCCAACTGCGTCGGTGAGGGCGGCAACCTGGGGCTGACCCAGGCCGGCCGGGTGGAGTACGCCCTGGCGGGGGGTCGGATCACCACGGACTTCGTGGACAACTCCGCGGGCGTGGACACCTCCGACCACGAGGTGAACATCAAGATCCTGCTCGACCGGGTGGTCACCGCGGGGGACCTCAGCGGCAAGCAGCGCAATGCGCTGCTGGAGGAGATGACCGACGACGTCGCGCGCCTGGTGCTGGCAGACAACGACGGGCAGAACCTGGCGCTGGCGAACTCGCTGGCCATGGCGCCCTCGTTGCTGCACGTGCACGCCGACTGGATGCAGCGCCTCGAGCGAGCCGGGCTGCTGGACCGGGACCTTGAGTTCCTTCCCGACGACAAGGAGATCGCCCGCCGCCGCGACGAGGACCTCGGCCTCACCGCACCCGAGCTGGCGGTGCTGCTCGCGTACACCAAGATCGTGCTGGCCGGTGAGCTGACCGAGTCGGACCTGCCGGACGACCCGTTCATGCGCGGGCACCTGTTCCGGTACTTCCCCACCGCGATGCGCCAGGAGTTCCGCGACCAGATGGACAGCCATCCGCTGCGCCGCGAGATCGTGGTGACCCAGCTCGTCAACGAGCTGGTGAACTCCGGCGGGATCACCTTCTTCCAGCGGCTGTCCGGCGAGACCGGTGCGACGGCCTCGGAGCTCACCCGGGCGCACGCAGTGGCGGCCGAGCTGTTCGGCGCGGACCAGCTGGGCGCGCTGGTGCACGAGCTCGACCACGACGTGGACGCTGCGGTGCAGACCCGGATGCGGTTGGAGATCCGCACGCTGACCGAGCGGGCCAGCCGGTGGCTGGTGAACCACCGTTGGCACTTCGACGCCGAGCGGACCGTCGAGCAGGTGGGGACCACCGTGCTCCAGGTGGTACGCAGCCTGCCCCACATCCTGGGCGGTCGCGACCTCGAGCGGCTGCAGGCCCGCGCCGCCGCGCTGGAGCAGGAGGGGGTGCCGCCGGAGGTGGCGCTGCGAACGGCGGCGCTGCCGCCGGCGTACGCGGCTCTGGCCGTCGTCGAGGTGGCCCGGCGACTGGATCGGGACCCGATCCAGGTGGCCCGGGTGCACGGAACCCTCGGCCAGGAGCTCGGCATGGATCTGCTCTACGACCGGGTGCTCGAGCTGCCCCGCCAGGACCGGTGGCAGACGATGGCCCGGGCGGCGCTGCGTGACGACCTGCAGCAGGTGCATGCGGGGCTCACCGAAAAGGTGCTGACGCACGCGGTCGCCGAGGGCGCGGAGCCTGAACAGGTCGAAGAGCCCCACCAGGCCGAGGAGCCGGCAACCGACGATGCCGATCACACGCGGGCCGACGCCATGGTCGCCGCCTGGGTGGCGGCCGAGGGCTCGGTGCTGCAGCGGGGACGGGCGACGCTGCGCGAGATCTGCCGCGACGACTCACCGGACCTGGCCCGGATGTCGGTCGGCCTTCGGGTGGCGCGCTCCCTGCTCGGCTGACGGTCGCGCGACGTCGACCTTTCGGGTGGTTGTCGCACCGAACAGGGCGAGCACAACAGCCACTTGCTGTTTACCCGGAGCGATTCTCGCGACGATGTCTGTGTCGGGCAGAAGTGCCCGGAGCGAGGCTCGGAGCGACCACCGAGCGCCGCCCACGAGCGCCCCGGTGCACACACCACCGGGGCGCTCGTCGTCCGTGCGGCTGGGACGCCTGAGGCTCGACGCGATCGTTGAGACGGGTGATGCAGCGGGTCGGATCCGGTTGTCCACAGATCGCCCCTCGCGCCTACCGCACCGGATCGAGACGTGTCAGTGTCGCCCGACTGTCCGGTCCGTCCTGTTATGTCCGTCGGGTGCGTCCGTCCGCCGGTAACGTCTGCTTGGGAGAGCGCGTGGCCCTGACCGTGCCGGCCCCGCTGGTTGACCAGGTGCGCGACGCTGTCCGTCTACGTGGCGTCGATCCGGCCCGCGACCCCCGTGCGGTGCGGCTGCTCGCCGAGGAGGCGACCCGTAGGCACGAGCAGCGCAGCCTGACCGGCGCCGTCGCGCCCCTCGATGACGAGCCGTCGGCGGTCGGCGAGATCGTCGCGACGCTGTCGGGGCTGGGGCAGCTCCAGCCGCTGCTGGACGACCCTGACATCGAGGAGATCTGGATCAACGACCCCTAGGGCACATCGCCGCAGGTCAGAGCGCTGTCACCCCTCGTCGGTCCGCACAGAGTCCGCAGAATCCCCAAGCACCTCGCTCACCATCGACGCCGCTGCCTTCCGCGTCTTGTCCGCCGCCGTGGGCCACAAGTGCGAGTAGGTGGAGAGTGTGACGGTGGCGTTGGCGTGCCCGAGCGCCCGCTGCACCGTCACCACGTC
Source organism: Actinomycetota bacterium (assembly GCA_030855835.1). Taxonomy (GTDB): domain Bacteria; phylum Actinomycetota; class Actinomycetes; order Propionibacteriales; family Nocardioidaceae; genus JACCVL01. Next base: position 2,745 of record JALYQN010000204.1, read on the forward strand.
ACAGCCGTCCGCGATGAGCCCTGACGCGAAGTAGTGGCGGAGATGATGCGTGTGCAGACCCTCGACCCCAGCCAGCCTGCAGGTCGCCAGCCACCGAGAGTTGAGCGTCGACCCCGAGGGGGGCGCGTCGGAGGCGCCGGAGAACAGCCACGGCCCACGGATGCCCGACTCGACCAGCCTGGCCAACATCGCCGCCAGCTCGTCCGCCACGTACACCTCACGCTCACTGCCGTACTTCGGCAGCCGCACCTCGACGACGCCCCGAGCGCGCTGCACCTGCCGCTGCACCGCGATCGTGCGGCGCAGGAAGTCCACGTC
>JALYQN010000226.1 GCA_030855835.1 Actinomycetota bacterium
GCGTGGTGCTCGGTGGCGCGGTGGTCGGGGGCGTCCCCGACACGAATGCCGGCTCAGGGAACCGCGCGCACTCCTGCCCCTCCAATGCACCCTGCATGTACGAGGTCCACGTGCGCGCCGGGTAGTCCCCGCCGTAGAAGCTCGGCAGGTACCCGTCCAGCGCGTCGTTGCCGTCGCCTCGGACGAACATCACCGCGGTCGACAGGGTCGGGGTGTAGCCGACGAACCAGGACGAGGAGACGATCTCCTGCCCGGACCGGCCGTCCGACGTCGCGGTGCCGGTCTTGCCGGCAGCCGGGCACCGCAGCGAGGCTGCCGCCGTCCCGGTCCCCTGCTCGACGACCTGCTGCAACGCGTACGAGACGTCGCTGGCGATCTCGGGGGAGAACACCCGCTCGGCGGGGCTGTCGTGGCGGTACACGACCCGGCCATCGCTGTCAGCCACCTCCTCCACCACGAACCAGTCGGCGACCCTACCCGCTGCGGCGAAGGTGGCGTAGGCGTTGGCCATGTCGATCGTCGGCACCGGGGAGACCCCCAGCGACACCACCGGCACCGGTTCGATCTGGCTGGTGGCAGACCTCGGGATGCCGGCCAGCTCGGCCGCGTCGATGACCTTCTGCGCGCCGTCCTGCATGGAAAGCGTCAGGTCGACGTACGCGGTGTTGATGGACTGCTGGGTGGCGTACTCGAGTGACACATAGCCGAACGAGGTGCCGCCGGAGTCGCCCTGGTTCTCGATGGTCTCGCCACTGCCCTCGATGACGTACGGCGAGCTGCCGTTGAAGGTGTCGCCGAGGCTGAAGCCGTCCAGGAGCCCGGCCAACAGCGCATACGGCTTGAACGAGGAGCCCGGCTGCCCGCCGGCGAGCGCCCAGTTGAGGTCGCTCTCGACGTAGTCGGGACCCCCGTATATCGCCCGCACGGCGCCACTTCCCGGCTCTAACGAGGCGAGCGCGATGTGCAGCTGAGGCAGGCGGCCGAGCTGCTGGGCGCGCACCGCCTCGATGGCCGACCGCATCGCCTGCCGGTCGAACGTCGTGGTGACCCGCAGCCCACCTCCGTTGATCTCCGAGCCGGAGAACCCTTCTGCGCGCAGCTCCTGCTCGACCATCGCCATCAGGTACCCCTCAGGCCCGCCGAGGCTGTCCTCGACCTCGGTCTCGACCGTCGGGGGCAGCCGCCGCTCGTAGCGCGCCGCCGCATCCGGGTCAAGGTCACCGGCTTCGGCCATGCCGGCCAGGACGTAGCGGTAGCGGTCCAGCGCGTCGCTGCGGGCCTGCCTGCCCTCGCGCGGATCGAGGTCGGCGGGAGAGTTCAGCACGGTAGCAAGCAGCGCCGCTTCCCGGACGCCGACTTCGCTGATGTCCATGCCGAAGTACGCATCCGCCGCCGCCTGAACTCCGTATGCACCGCGACCGAAGTAGATGGTGTTGAGGTAGCCGGCGAGGATGTCGTCCTTGGGCAGCTCGCGCTGCACCTTGAGGGCGAGGATGCCTTCCCTGGCCTTCCGGGAGTAGGTCTGGTCCTGGCTGAGGTAGACGATCTTGACGTACTGCTGGGTGATGGTCGACGCACCCTGGGTCGGCTCTCCCCGCAGGTTATTCCAGGCCGCGCGGGCAATGCCCAGGACGTCGATGCCGGCGTTTTCGTAGAACGAACGGTCCTCCGCGGCGATGACTGCGTCCTCGAGGTGCTGAGGGACCTGGTCCAGCCCTACCACCTGCCGGTTCTGCACCGCGAACGAGCCCAGCTCGGACTCGCCGTCCGCGTAGTACACGAAGCTGGTCTCCGCCTGGAAGTCCGCGTTGGGGTCAGGGATGTCGACCAGCAGGTACGCGACGAAGAACGCCCCGAGCGCCAGCACCAGCAGTCCGGCACCGACCAGCGCCAGGCGCAAGACGACCCGCAGCCACAGCGGGCGCCGGCGCACGGACCGCGGCTGCGTCGAGGGGCGGGACGGTGTCATGCGGCGCTCCGGGATGAGGCGACCGAGGGGGCGGTGGGCCGAGGGCCAGGGGCGGTGGGCGGGGCAGGTGAGGCCGGGCAGGTTGGGCCGGGCAGGTTGGGGCCGCTGCGCAAGCCAGCGAGCACGCGCTACTGTACGCATGTATCGTTTCGATACATCGTAATGGAACCCAGGTCAGGGGGAGGCAGTGACGAGCCGGTCGACGGCGTTGGAGATGGCCGTGCTCGGCCTGCTCCATGACGCCCCAATGCACGGCTACGAGCTGCGCAAGCAGCTGATCGGCCTGCTCGGATGGGGGCGGGTGCTGTCCTACGGCACGCTCTATCCCTGCCTGAAGTCGCTGGTACGTGACGGCTTCCTTGACGCCGAGGGCACCAGCGGTGGACGCAACCGGATCGAGTACACCCTCACTGCAGCCGGCAAGGAGCGCTTCGTCGCCCTGGTGGCCGAGACCGGCCCCACGGCGTGGGACGACGACAACTTCGGCATCCACTTCGCGTTCTTCGCCCGGGCGGACCTGCCGACCCGGGTCCGCATCCTGGAGGGTAGGCGCAGCCGCCTCGAGCAGCGGTTGGATCACTTCCGAGCATCGATCTCCCGGTCCCGTGAGCGGCGCGACGCGTACACCCTCGAGCTGCAGCGGCACGGGCTCGAGTCGGGCAAGCGTGAGGTGCGCTGGCTCACCGAGCTGATCCACGCCGAGCGCGCCGGCGGTCGGCCCCCCGGCGGCTCGAACCCCAACCCCCCACCCAAGGAGACAAGCTGATGGGCAAGGTGCGTGTGGCTGTTGTGGGCGTCGGTAACTGTGCGACGTCGTTGGTGCAGGGCGTGGAGTATTACCGGGATGCCGATCCGGGTGGTGTGGTTC
>JALYQN010000227.1 GCA_030855835.1 Actinomycetota bacterium
CGGTGACCCCGTGGGTGCTCCTGGGTCTGGTCGCGCTGCCGCTGCAGCTGCGGGCGACCCGGGCCGTCCTGACCGGCCGGCGCGGGCAGGCGCTGGCGTCAGTGCTGCGCGACACCGGCCTGGCCGAGCTCGCCTGGGCGGTGGGCCTGACCCTCGGCCTGCTGTTCGCCTAGCCGTTAGGGGTCTTCGGCGCGGCGGGACGCCTCGATCGCGCTGGCCACCCGGGCGGCCCGGCCCGCCACGTGCGCGGCCAGCTCGTCGCGCAGCCGTTGCAGCAGGAACCAGGAGGCGATGCCGGACAGGGCGAGCGCGACCAGCGCGGTCCACAGGACGCTCACCTCGTCCCAGACCAGAAAGCGCCATCCAGCCCCCCACAGCAGCGCGAAGGCGAGCGCGAACAGGGCCAGCCTGGCCGCCGTGTAACGCAGCACAGCGCTCACCGCGACCCCCCCGGCGCTGCTTGCAGCGTCGCCGCGAACCAGGCGGGGTCGACGTTGCCGCCGCTGACCACAACCACCGTACGACCGCCGGGGAGCCGGTCACCCGACGCCATCAGCGCCGCGGCAGCGACCGCGCCGCTCGGCTCCACCACCAGCCGGGATCCGGTCGCCAGCAGCCGTACCGCGTCCACGATCGCCTCCTCGTCGACGGTGACCACGTCGTCGACGAGTGCCTGGACGTGTGGCCAGGTGAGGTCGCCGAGGCTCGGAGAGCGCAGCCCGTCGGCGATGGTGCGTGCGGTGTCCGACTCGGACAGGGTGACCCGCAGGCCGGCGGCGAAGCTGGCGAAGGCATCGCCGGCGAGCTCCGGCTCACAGCCGATGATCCGTACTCCGGGCACCAGGGCTCGCAGGGCCACCGCCACACCGGACAGCAAGCCACCGCCGCCGACGGGCACCAGCACCGTGTCCACTTGCGGCAGGTCCTCGGCGATCTCGAGCCCCACCGTGCCCTGCCCGGCGATCACGTCCGGGTGGTCGAACGGTGGGATCTCGACCGCCCCAGTGCTACTGGCGATCTCGGCGCAGGCCGCAACCCGGTCGGCGGCGTCGACCCGGACCAGCTCGGCACCCGCCGCGACCACCGCATCGACCTTCACCTGCGCAGCACCGTGCGGCACGACAGCGGTCACCCGGACACCTGCAGCCCTGGCGGCGTACGCCAGGGAGCTGCCGTGGTTGCCGGACGAGTGCGTGACCACTCCCCGAGCTCGTTGCTCGGCAGTCAGCACCGCCACCGCGTTGGTGGCGCCGCGCAGCTTGAACGCCCCAGTCGGCTGCAGCGACTCGACCTTGAGCCAGGCGGGCACTGGCTGCGACCAGGTTGCCGCCAGCAGCGGCGTGCGCACACACCGACCGCGAATCCGAGCAGCCGCAGCCAGCACGTCGTCATGCGAGACCAACGGCGGGCTCGCGGCGCGCGGTCGGGCCATGTGGCACAGCCTGGCACGCCTGCTGAAAGCATGGTCGACGATGAGCGAGCGACGACTGCCGGTACCGACGGGCTCGACCGTTGCCGACCGGGTGTCGCGAATCACCACCGGCACCCGCCTGCTGCACGCCGACCTGCACAACCACACCCTGTTGTCGGACGGCGACGGGGATCCCGACAGGTGCTTCGCCAGCATGCAGGCGGCGGGTCTGGACGTCGCCGCCATCACCGATCACAGCACCGTGGCTGACCACTTCACCGGTCCCGCCGGCGATGGGGTGCTCCCCCGCGGGTACCGGCCGGTCGCCGGCTTGGCACCGGCCGACTGGGTGCGCCTCGGCGCGCTTGCCGACGCGCACGACCGACCCGGCCTGTTCACCGCGATCCGGGGCTTTGAGTGGTCGGAGCCGAGACTCGGCCACGTCAACGTCTGGGGCAGCAGGGACTACTCCGAGGTGCTTGAGCTGGGCCGGATGCAGGCGTTCTACCGCTGGCTGAACGACGCCGGGGACGGACTGTCCGGGTTCAACCACCCCGGTCGCGAGCCGCTGCGCTTCGAGGAGTTCCGCTTCGACCCGGCAGCGGCAGGCAGGATGGTGAGCCTGGAGATGTTCAACCGGTGGGACGACTACCTGTTCGAGGGGTACGCCGACGGACGCGCCTCGCCGCTGGTGGCCTGCCTCGGAGCGGGCTGGCGCACCGGTCTGTCGGGGGTCACCGACGAGCACGGCGACGACTGGGGGATCCCGACCGGCAAGGGCCGTACCGGCCTGTGGGTCGCCGAGCACACTCGCCGCGGCGTGGCCGACGCCATGCGGGCCCGCCGGTTCTTCGCCACCAGGACGGCCGGGCTACGGGTGGACGCGACCGCCCAGACCCCGGCCGACGAGCCGGTCCCGATGGGTGGAGTCCTCCTGCTGGACCACGCAGACGTGCGGTTCACCGTGGACGTCGACCGGGGGGCCGACTGGGCGGGCAAGCCGCTGGCGCTGCAGGTCTTGCGTCCGGGCGACGGTGTCCCCGATGTCGTGGAGGTGGCGGAGGGTACCTGCGGGGAGCTGATCTGCTGCACCGTGCGGCTCGATCGCGCCGACGGCGACTGGGTGGTGCTTCGCATCAGCGACCCGGCCGGGACCAACGGCACGCCCGGCCCGGACGGTCACCCCTGCAACGACCTGGCAGTCGCGTACGTGAGCCCCTGGTGGCTGCAGCCGGCTGCGGACTGAGCCTGTGAACCGCGCCCGGGCGGCGTACGACCTAGGCTTGACTCGTGCTCAAGGCGTTGACGGTGGTGATGGCGGTGGCAATCACCGTCTACTGCGTGTTCGACATCGCCCGTACCTCCCGTGCCGCCGTCCGCACCCTGCCCAAGGCGGCGTGGTTCGCGGTGGTGCTGGTGCCACTCGCCGGTCCCCTCGCGTGGTTCCTCGCCGGGCGGGCCCGGCACGAGGAGCCGCCACCGCCTGGGCGTCAACGGGTGGTCGGACCGGACGACGACCCCGACTTCCTGTGGAAGATCGAGGAGCGCGAGCGCCGCAACCGGCGCCGACGCGACGGCGGTCCGGCCGCCACCTGAACCTGCGCCGCGCTCAGAAAGCGTACGAGTGCAGCCCGGAGACGAACAGGTTGATCCCGACGAAGTTGAACAAGAACGTGACGAACCCGACCAGCGCCAGCACCGCCGCACCGCGGCCGCGCCATCCCGCCGTCGCCCGGGCGTGCAGGTAACCGGCGTACACCACCCACGTGATGAACGCCCACACCTCCTTGGGGTCCCAGCCCCAGTAGCGCCCCCAGGCGTGCTGGGCCCAGATCGGCCCGCTGATCAGCGCGGCGAACGTCCACAGCGGGAAGGCGAAGGCGTGCACCTGGAAGCCGAGCCGGTCCATCGCCGCTGTCGTGGGCAAGCGGCCGAGCACCCCGGTGGTCACCGGACCACCGGCGCGGGCCTCCGCCCGGTCCTTGACCAGGAACAGGGCCGCTGCGCCGGCGCCGACCACGAACGCCCCGCCAGCGATCGCCGCCGCCGCGACGTGCAGCACCAGCCAGTACGAGTCCAGCGCGGGCACCAGCGGACCGGGCGGCAGGTAGACGAGGATCGACAGGCCGAGCACCACGACGGCGAAGCCGGTGACAATGGGGGCCAGCCAGCCGATGCCGGCGCGCGCCACCAGACCGAGGTAGACCACCAGCACCACCAAGGCGCCGGCGACCGCGAACTCGTACATGTTGCCCCAAGGCGCCCGACCAGCGGCCAGGCCGCGGGCGAGCACCGCCGCGGCCAGCATCGCCGTACCGAGCACGGTGGCCGCCAATCCGGCGCGGGCGAGCCGGTCAGCTCGCTGCTCGGTGGTGGCGGTTGCCCGCGTGGGCTCCTCCGCAGACGCAGACGCCGGCGCGCCGACGCGGACCAGCTGCGCGGACCGGGCAGCCGCCCAGGCGGCGGCCCACTCGGCCAGGTGCAGCAGCCAGCCGATCGCGAGCGCCACCGTCGCTGTGGCGACGCCGAGATTGGCCAGCTCGGCCAGCGCCTCGGGGTTCATGCCCGGTCTCCGTCCGTCGCCGCGGGGTCATCTCGTCGGTCGCTCCGCCCCCGAGCACGTAGCGCAGCCACCACCTCGTCCAGGTCCGGGCCGGTGTCAGCGCGGGCCACCCGGTCCAGTGCAGCAACTTCGACCACGGTACGGCCGTCCACCGAACGCGCACGCACCCAGGCTCGGCGGGGGCGCACGTACAGCGAGAGCAGCAGGCCGCTGACCGCAACGACCAGCGCGGTCAGCGGCAGCCAGGCCAGCGGCGCGGACGAGATCTGCAGCCGGGCGAACTCGCGGACGCCGTCGAAGCTCACCGAGCCCAGACCGTCCGGCAGGCGGGCGGTCTGGCCTGGCCGGAGCAGCAGCCGCGTGGGTCCCCCGCCGGGCTCCTCCACCACCGACAGTTCGTCCTTGTCGAGGGCGTAGATCGACTGCGGGACCCCGTCGTCGAGACCAAGGTCCCCCCGCCAGACGAACAGCGACAGCACCGGGTCCACCGCCTCCGGGAACGCCGACACCGGCACCCCGTCGGCGCCCCGGGCCGCCGTCGGCAGGAAGAAGCCCTCCAGCCCCAGCTGCTCGGGGCTCGCGTCCGGGACCTTGACCACCCCCTCGCTGAGGTACGACGAGTCGGCCGGCAGGAACGGCACCGGCCCCGACGAGACCACCTCCCCTGCACCGTCGCGGACGGTCACGACCGGCGCGTAGCCGCTGCCGACCAGGAAGACCGAGGTGCCCTCGACGGTCAGCGGGTGGTTGACCGAGATGCCGAACGATGCCGGGTCGGCGCCCGGTGCGGGGGTGAGCGTCCCGGTCGCCTCGAACGACTTCGGCTGGCCGGCCTGGCTGCCCCCGGTCTGGAAGTCGGCCGTCATTGCCTCCAACGCCACGGTGAACGGGGGCAGCGACGAGGCGCCGGCCAGCGCCCCAGCCGAGAACTCGTCGTACTGCGTGAGTGTGTTGGAGAATCCGCTGCCCTCCACGACGATGGCGTTGCCCCGGTAGCCCCACAGGCTGCCGATCGCCACCCCCACCAGCACCACCACCAGGCTGGCGTGGAACACCAGGTTGCCGGCCTCCCGCAGGTAGCCCTTCTCCGCGCTGAGCGTCCCGGCGTGGCTGTCGACCCGGAACCGCTGGGCGCGCAGCACCCGCTCGGCGCCGGCGATGACGGCCTCGACGGTTTCGGCGGACTCGTAGGACGCAAAGGCAGGTAGCCGCTCGAGCCGCTGCGGGGCGCTCGGCGGACGGGCCCGCAGCGCGCGGGCGTACACCGCCGTACGCGGCACGATGCATCCGATCACCGAGACCAGCAACAGCAGGTAGACCGCGGAGAACCAGGGCGAGGAGTAGACCGAGAAGACGCCCAGCCGGTCCAGCCACGGGGCCAGGTCCGGGTGCTCGATTCGGAACCGGGCGACCGCGATCGAGTCGACGCCCTGCTGCGGCACCAGCGAACCTGGGACGGCCGACAGGGCGAGCACCAGCAGCAGCAGCAGCGCGGTGCGCATCGAGGTCAGCTGGCGCCAGGCCCACCGGCCCAGCTCGCGCGGCGTGAGCTCTGGGGGGCGTCTGCCGCCGGGACGCTCGGCGGGGTCCGGAGCCGGCGATCCGGCC
>JALYQN010000297.1 GCA_030855835.1 Actinomycetota bacterium
ACCGACGACCACGCGAAGTGGCACGACGAGGATGCCGCGGCGGGCCGCGACCTCGGCAGGCAGGGAGGCCGTCGAGTCGGTGACGATCGCCACCCTGCCGCGCGACGTCGCCATGGCGGGCAGGGTAGACCCGCGGGTCTACCTCGCCCTCACACCACCACGTTGACCAGCGACGGCGCCCGGACCACCACCCGCTGCACCGCCTTGCCGTCCACCGCTCGAACCACGTGCTCGTCGGCCAGTGCCAACACCTGGAGGGCGTCCGGAACGATGTCCGGCGGAACCTGCAGCCGGGCGCGCAGCTTGCCCCGTACCTGCACCACGCAGGTCACCGACTCCTCGACCAACAGCTCCGGATCCACGACCGGCCAACTGGACGTGGCCACGGTGGGCTGATGGCCCAGTGCCTCCCACATCTCCTCGGCTGTGTACGGCGCGACCAGGCTCAGCATCTGCGCGACCACCTCGACGCCCTCGCGTACCGCGGGATCGCCGGCGCCGGGGCCGGAGTCGATGGCCTTGCGAATGGTGTTGACCAGCTCCATCACCCGGGCCAGCGCAACGTTGAACCGATGCGCCTCCAGCAGCCCCTGCACCTCGTGCACGATGCGGTGAGTGACCCGGCGCACTGCGCGGTCCCCATGCCCCGGGTCGCCGTCGACGGGCGCCGTCACGTCGCGGGCCAGCCGCCAGGCCCGCTGCAGGAACCGCAGCGACCCGCCCGGCGACACGTCGGCCCAGTCGACGTCGTCCTCGGGCGGACCCGAGAAGACCATCGTCAGCCGGACCGCGTCGACGCCGAACTGGTCGATCTGACGGCCCAGATCGACGCCGTTGCCACGCGACTTGCTCATCCGGTGGCCTTGGTTGATGACCTGACCCTGGCAGATAAGTGACGCGGTCGGCTCGACGGCCGACAGCATCCCCAGGTCGTGCAGCACCTTGACGAAGAAGCGGAAGTACAGCAGGTGCAGCACGGCGTGCTCGGCCCCGCCGAAGTAGTTCGCCGCCGGCATCCACCGGTCGGCCACCGCCGGGTCATACGGGCCGTCGGTGTAGCCGGGCGAGCAGTAACGCAGGAAGTACCACGACGAGTCGACGAAGGTGTCCATCGTGTCGGTGTCGCGCCGGCCCGGGCCGCCGCAGGATGGGCATTCGGTCTGCACCCACTCGGTCGCCGCCGCCAGCGGCGAGGTCCCCTTCGGTGCGAGATCGGTGCCCTCCAGGTGCGGGAGCTCAACCGGCAGCTGGTCGTCGGGCACGGGCACCTCCCCGCAGCGCTCGCAGTGCACGATCGGGATGGGAGCCCCCCAGTACCGCTGGCGCGACAGCAGCCAGTCCCGCAGCCGGTAGTTGACCGTGCGCTCCCCAAGCCCCTTGTCCTGCAGCCAGTCGACGATCCGAGCCTTGGCGTAGGTGACCCCCAGCCCGTCCAGGCTCACCTCCTCGTTGACAGAGTTGACCGCCACCCCCTCGCCGACGTACGCCTCACCGTCGAAGTCGGCCGGCGGCTGCACGGTCCGCACGATCGGCAGGGCGTACTTGGTGGCGAAGTCCCAGTCGCGCTGGTCCTGCCCCGGCACCGCCATGATCGCGCCGGTGCCGTAGTCGGCCAGCACGTAGTCGGCGGCCCAGATCGGAATGTCGCGGCCGGTCACCGGGTTGGTCGCATACGCGCCCAGGAACACCCCGGTCTTGGCGCGCTCGGTCGACAGCCGCTCGATCTCGGTCGCGCGCTGGGTCTGCTCCAGGTAGGCCTCGAACACCGGACGCTGCTCGTCGCTGACCAGCTCCGCAGCCAGCGGCGACTCCGGCGCCACCACCATGAAGGTCGCGCCGAACAGCGTGTCCGGACGCGTCGTGAACACCCGCAGTGGCTCGGCCCTGCCTCCCACCGCGAAGTCGGCGAAGGCGCCCTCCGACCGGCCGATCCAGTTCCGCTGCATGGACAGCACTCGTTCGGGCCAGCGACCTTCCAGCTGGTCCATGTCGTCCAGCAGCCGCTGGGCGTACGCGGTGATCCGGAAGTACCACTGGGTCAGCTGGCGCTTGGTCACGGTGGCGCCGCAGCGGTCGCAGACACCCCCGACCACCTGCTCGTTCGCCAGCACCGTCTGGTCGTTGGGGCACCAGTTGACGTACGACGCGCGCCGGTAGGCAAGACCCGCCTCCCGCAGGCGCAGGAACAGCCACTGCGTCCACCGGTAGTAGTCCGGGTCGGAGGTGTGCAGCCGGCGCGACCAGTCGAAGCTGACCGCGTACCGGCGCAGCGACTCGGCCTGGGTCTCGATGTTCGCGTAGGTGAAGACCGCCGGGTGCGCGTTCTGCTGGATCGCGGCGTTCTCGGCCGGCAGGCCGAACGAGTCCCACCCGATCGGGTTCAGCACGTCGTAGCCGCGCAGGCGCCAGTAGCGGGCGAGCAGGTCGTGCAGCGCCAGCACCTCGCCGTGTCCCATGTGCAGGTCGCCCGATGGGTACGGGAACATGGTCAGCGCATAGCGGCGGGGCTTCGAACCGTCGTCCAGGGCGCGATAAGGGTCGAGCTGCTCCCAGACCGGTCGCCAGCGATCCTGAGCGGCGTGCACGTCGTAGGTCACACGCTCGGTGCGGGTGTCATGGGTGGTCACCCGGCTTCTCCTCCGTAGCTCCCTGCTCAGGACCCCGTGGCGGTGGGTGGTGTGGAGCTGAGGGGACTCGAACCCCTGACCCCCTCCATGCCATGGAGGTGCGCTACCAGCTGCGCCACAGCCCCGGGTCAGCCGCGGACGGCGACCGCTCGAACCGCGTCAGCATAACCGGTCTGGGGCTGCCCCCAGGCCGCTGGCCTGCTCGTCGTCGCCGATGGCCGGCTCGGGCAGGGTGCCGGCGTTCCACTCC
>JALYQN010000312.1 GCA_030855835.1 Actinomycetota bacterium
TGTTAGCACGGGGTCAGACACGCCGGGACGAGCACGCAGATCGCGCCAGTAAAAGGGCAGGTCAGAGCTGGTTTCGGCGTACAGAGCAGTACTCGTCGATACGGCGTCCGTCGGTGTTCAACTCCCCCCTCGCGCACCAACCAACAATGACAACACCGCAGACCAGGGTCAGACTTCCGTGCGTCACGCTCGCGGATCGCCTTGAGGGCGCCGCCGGGCAGCCTGCCGACAACCCACCTCACCCGGTTCCGACGAGCGATGGTCTCCTCGACCACCAGGTTGACCAGGTCGGACAAGCCTGGCAGGAGGTCCGACTTCGGGCCGCGTCTTTCTACCCGGCAACCCGTGCGAGGTAGCGCGGATTGCACAAAGGGGGCGAATGCGGTCCGATGTCCAATCAGGTTGGAGAGGTTGCTCAAGGGAGCGGCGGTGGCGTCGGACTATTGGCCACTACCGCCTTCCCGGCGGCTGCAGCCTGCGTCCGTCCCGCCACCGCCAGGCACTCGACCAGCTCTGCACGGTCCAGCAGCAGCACGGGTACGCGAGTCGTTGCCTCAGGGCGAACACAGCGGCTCCATGGAGCTGAGCCCGCAGTATCGGCTTCGTTCAACGACTGCAGACGCCCGATCGGCCATCGTGCGGGGCAAGCCATGACCCACCCGGTCACCTCCCGCGCCCACCGCATCGCGGAACAGGCGCACGCCGGGCAGACCGACAAGGCTGGGGAGCCGTACATTGAGCATCCCCGTCGAGTCGCCGCGGCGGTGGCGCACTTGGGATGGGAAGCCGAAGCTGCCGCCGTCCTGCACGACGTGATCGAGGACTCCGACCACACGGCGGACAGCCTGGTCGCTGCAACGATCCCCCGGAACGTGGCGACGGTGGTTGCCCTGTTGACCCGGCGGCGTGCTGTGGCCCCCGCCGATTACTACGCCGCGATCCGCCGCGACCCGGTTGCGTTGGCGGTCAAGTTGGCCGACGTAGCCGACAACGCCGACCCGGCCCGGCTGTCCCGGTTGGACGGTTCGACCCAGGACCGGTTGCGCAGCAAGTATGCAGCGGCCGTCGCCGCGCTCACCGAATGACGAGACGCTTACCGTCCCGATAGGGTCGTTGTTCGGGACACGGCTTTGGTGGAGGTAGTCGTCATGCGGTTTGGCGCTAGGTGAGCCAGCCGGTCAGTTCACGTACGTGCTTGGGATCCGCTCGTACTGCCTACACCACTGAGGTAGCCGATTCCCGCACCTGTGCCGGTTTAACGATCCTCGTCTCGGGCGAAATGCAGACGGGTACTAAACAGGAGTCTTCGGTCGCAAAACTGGATCGGACATGACCTTTTCGCGTCGTGGCGCGCGGATGAAATTGCTTGCTCGGCAGACCTACGGTGCCGCGCTCAGAGCGGAGGTAGCGAAATCGTGTCACGTGGCCGGATCTTGCTGATGCGCTGGCACGACCCGTTGATCCGACAGCGTACGAGGGTCTCCGATTGATTGACGGCCGCGATGAAGACGAACGACCGATTACTCTCCCAGATCGGTGCCTCGGACGCGAGGAACCGGACGGAGAACGATACCCGCACCGCGCCGGTCACCCGGTTGTAGACGGTGAGCTGGTGTCCGCCGCGGGTGTCACGGCTCAGCACGCGGCCGCCTCCCGGCGACACCCCAACCTGCGCCATCTTGGTCGTCCACGGGGGCGTACCGGGACTCTCGAGGGAGGTGGGACCGGACTCGCCGGTAGCCGGGTCAGTGACGAAGAGCAGTCCATCGCCAATGTCGGCACCGGCGGCATCGACACCGAGAGGGTCAAGGCTCTGCGCATCGACGTCCCACCGCTGGGTGTCCGTGACATTGACGATGAGCTCTGAGCCCGAAAAGGCCAAGACGTCGCCAATACCGGCGAAATTCTGAGCATCCACCTGGGCGTTGTTGAGGTCGCGCACACTCACAAATGTGGTGCGGTCACCGTCAAAGACATGAACGAGGAACCGTTGGTGGTTGCGAGAGAGTCGGTAGTTGACCACCTCGCCTTCGGAGACGCTGCTGCTGGTTTTTGAATGGCGCTTGCCATCTCGTATGGACCAGAGCGTCCACGTGTTGCCGCTGAAGCTCTTGACAAGCCAGCCGTTGGCCGTGCGCCCCACTAGTCGCAGCAGATGAGTGCGGGCGCCGTTGCGAGTCCACGGCATCTTGACGGTGCGGCCGCTTCCGGTGTGCACGACATTGTCGACGAGCCATCGAACCTCGGACGCCGGACCAAGCGGCAACTCGGTCGGCCGGACTACGATTGGTGAGGGCGCATTGGCGGCGGGCCTGGTGTTCATTCCCGCATGGGACGCCTGCCCGACTCCGAACGATGTCCCGCCAGTCACCGGCACCATCCCAAGGCCGAGAGGCAGGGCGAGCAGTAGGGGCAGCACAGCAATGCCTCTGCGGGGATGAAACAGGGAACGCACGCTTCCTCCAGCCGGGCGTCACTCGGTCGTGAACGCCCCTGTCGCACGAGTATCACAGGATCAGCCGATTGGCGGGCCGAAAACGAAAATGCGGACCTTCGTAGCGCGTGTGGGGCCTTGGTCGCCGAGCAGGCCGCGATCGACGGCCGCCGGTTTGTGCCTGTGACCCGATATCCCAGGTGCATGGCGAGGGACGGAATCGCGTGCAGGAGCGGCCAGAAGCGCCGTTTCCTTGTTCCTCTTACTCCCCGTGACCAACGCCGCATAGTAGAACCGACTCTGACCTGCGGAAAATCGGTGGGCGATATTGGGTTTGAACAAGTAGCGCCTGATGGTGTCGACACACGAGCAGGACTGCTCCCTGGTCATAAGGCTGGTCACAGAGCTACGGGATACGCGCGGATGAAGCGGGATGGCCGCACGGCGGGACCTCTGGTTTCACGCTCAGGGAGTCGATAGGACGCACGAAGGCGGATGTGCCCGAACGGGGCACCCGGAGTTCAACTCCCCCCTCGCGCACCACACCCCCCCAAGCCACCGATCTCGAGACCTTGGGGTCGCCCGGACAATCGTGACGTTTCGACAAGCGTGCCCGTTGGCGCCGACGACAAGGTGGTCCTGTCAGGGGCTTTGGAGGCGAGCGATCGAGCGTCCGAGCCATTCGGCCATCAGCGCGCGTTCGGCGTCGGTCAGTCCTGGGAGATCGTGAACCAAGGTGCCGAACGTCACCGCGACGGTGGTCATGGTGGTGTCTGACGTCGCTGGAGTGGTCTCCAGGATGCCGCGCATGACGGCGTCGAACATCGCGTCCGACAGGCCGATGTCCCGCTCACCCTGGGACATGCCGAGCAGCGCGAGGACGGTTCCGGTGCCGGCGGCATGAGTCATCATCAGGGCACGCTGCTCGTCGACGCGCAGGACGCCAGCGCGGTCAGCCGCCGCACGTGCGTCCGGAGCACGTCGATGCCCGCTGCCGTTGCCGGTGAGGGCTCGCTGCGCCCGCGGGTATTGAGCAGCGCATACAGCTTTGGGTTGGCCAATCCGATCTCCACGTGCAGCTGCCACCCAGCTTGTAGGTTTTAAAATTTATCGGCGTCGGCTTGTCG
>JALYQN010000329.1 GCA_030855835.1 Actinomycetota bacterium
GGCATGCCCCGACGCTGCGTGGGCGGCCGTCCACCGTGACCACCTGCCGGGGATCGGGGTCAGGTGGGCTCGCGCCAGGCGTTCGTGATCGGCAGCCGCCGGTCACGACCGAAGTTGCGGGCCGAGATCTTCGGCCCCGGCGGGTACTGGCGGCGCTTCCACTCCGCGCCGTCCACCAGCCGCAGCACCTGGGCGACCGCCTCCGGGTCGAGACCGCGCGCCACCAGCTCGGCCGAGCTTGCGTCCTGCTCGACGTAGCCGTCGAGGATGTCGTCGAGCAGCGCGTAGTCCGGCAGCGAGTCGCTGTCCAGCTGGCCTGGGCGCAGCTCGGCGCTCGGCGGCTTGGCGATCACCCCCTCCGGGATCGGGGGCGCGTCCCCGAGCTCGGCCGCCCGCGAGTTGCGCCACCGCGCCAACTCCCACACCAGCGTTTTCGGGACGTCCTTGATCGGCGCGAAGCCACCGACGGCGTCGCCGTAGATGGTGGAGTACCCGGTGGCCAGCTCCGACTTGTTGCCGCAGGCCAGCACCAGGTGCCCCTCCGCGTTGGAAAGCGCCATCCAGATCACCGCCCGAAGTCGTGCCTGCAGGTTCTCGGCCGCCACCCCCTCCAGGCCAGGCACGGTCTCGTCGAAGGTTTCGGTGAGCGGCGCGATCTCCACCGTGCGCAGGTGAAGACCCATCCGTCGGGCGGCCTCGGCCGCATCGGTGCGCGAGCCTTCGGTGGACCAGACGCTCGGGTTGGACACGCCGTACACGTTGCCGGCGCCGATGGCGTCGCAGGCCAGGGCGGCGACGACGGTCGAGTCGATCCCACCCGACATTCCCAGCAGTACCGAGCCGAAGCCGTTCTTGCGGACGTAACCAGCCAGGCCGGTGGCCAGCGCCTGCCATACCTCGGCCAGATCGTCCAGCTGGTCGGCGATGTCGTGACCAGTCGGCTCGTACGCCGGTACCGGGTCCTCGGACAAGACGGTCCGCTGTACGCGCAGACCGCCTGCCGAGGCTGGCCTGTCCAGCTGCCGGTCGTCTGCAGCGGGCGGGAGATCGAGGTCGACGACCAGCAGCTGCTCGCCGAACTGACCGGCCCGGGCGATCAGCTCGCCCGAGGCGTCGACCACCAGCGAGTCACCGTCGAACACCAGCTCGTCCTGGCCGCCCACCAGGTTGACGTACGCCAGCGCGCAGCCGCCCTCGCGCGCCCGTCGCGCGCACAGCTCCAGACGGGTGTCGTCCTTTGCGCGCTCATAGGGGGAGCCGTTGACGACCAGCAGCAGACCGGCGCCGGCCGCGGCCGACGCGGCGGAGGGGCCGTCCTGCCACAGGTCCTCGCAGACCGCCAGCGCGATGTCGACACCGTGGACGCGGACCACGTTCAGGGTGTCACCGGGCACGAAGTAGCGGGCCTCGTCGAAGACCCCGTAGTTGGGCAGGTGGTGCTTGGCCTGGCGCAGCACGACCAGACCGCGGTGCAGTACGCCGACCGCGTTGCGCGGCGAGCCCTTGGGTACGCCCAGCCGGGAGGCGGCGTCCTCTACCCGGTCCGCGTGGCCCACGACGACCACCAGCTCGCCGAGCCCGTCGGCATCCAGCCGGCGGGCGAGTTCGACCAGTCCCTGCCGGGACGCCTCGATGAATGAGGCGCGCAGCGCGAGGTCCTCGATGGGATACCCGGTCAGGGTCATCTCCGGGAACGCCACCACATGCGCACCGGCCCCCGCGGCCTCGGCGGCCAAACGGGCGACCAGGTCCGCATTGACCGTGAGTGCGCCGACGGTGGGGTCGACCTGGGCCAGGGCCAACCTCAGCTGGAGCACGGGTCAATCGTAGGGCTGGCGCCGATCCACCGTTCAGCTACTCTAGTATTTTTATGTTTACTCAGTGTGCTACAGCCTGAGTACCTTGGCGCTCCCGTACTGCCGGCTCACAAGGGACCCGCCATGACCGCGCTCGCCTCGCCCATCCAGGTGCGGACGTCGCGAGCCGCGCGCCGCGACGCCGAGCGAGCCGCGGCCTCGCTTGTTCGCCGCGTGCGCCGCACCAACGCCGCCGCACTGGCC
>JALYQN010000354.1 GCA_030855835.1 Actinomycetota bacterium
TCCCGGAGGACCGGCACCGGCACGGACTGCTGCTGGACGCGCCGCTGTGGGAGAACCGCGTCCTCGGCCACCAGACCCGCCCGCCCAGCGCCAGGGGCCCGTGGATCGACCGAGCGGGTGCCCGCCGGGACACCAGCCGCATCGTCGACGCCTACGACGTGCGCACCCCCGGCATCGACCACACCGCGGGCTCGCTGTCCGGCGGCAACCAGCAGAAGTTCATCGTCGGCCGCGAGATGAGCGGGGACCCGGTGCTGCTGGTGGCCGCGCACCCGACCCGTGGCGTCGACGTCGGCGCACAGGCAGCGGTCTGGGAGCGGATCCGGGAGGCCCGGCGGGCGGGACTCGCGGTGCTGCTGGTGTCGGCAGACCTGGACGAGCTGATCGGGCTGTCGGACACCATCCAGGTGGTGCTGCGCGGCAGGCTCGTCGGTGAGTTCGATCCGCGTACGGTGACCCCGCAGCAGCTCGGCGCGGCGATGACCGGTGCCGCCCGGAGCCCGGCTGGGGACGGCAGCCGATGACGTTGGCCAGTCGCCTCCTGGTCGGTGCCGCGGCGCCGGCCCTGGCGTTCGTCGCCGCCGCCGTCGTGACATCGGGCGTCCTGCTCGGGTCCGGGGCCGCACCGGCCGAGTTCTGGAAGGTGGTGCTGTCGCTGCCCGACGCGCGTCAGCTTGTGAGCATCGTCAACGCGGCGGCGATCCTCTACCTGTCCGGCCTGGCCGCCGCAGTCGGCTTCCGGATGAATCTGTTCAACATCGGGGTGGAAGGTCAGTACCGGGTCGCCACCTTCGTCGGTGCCGTGTTCGCCGGGCAGTCGCTACTGCCCGGCTACCTCAACACCGCCGCGACCATCGTGGTCGCCATGGCCGGCGGCGCCGCATGGGCTGGGCTGGCCGCCCTGCTCAAGGTCACTCGCGGGGTCAGCGAGGTCATCTCGACGATCATGCTCAACGCCATCGCCTTGTCCCTGGTCGCGTACCTGCTGCGGAAGGTGGGCAACCGGGAGGGTCAGGTGGTCGTCACCGACCAGATCCAGCAGTCGTCCTGGGTGGCCAACATCACGCTGGTGCCGGGCGAGAGCACCAAGGTCTACGGTCTCGCGCTGCTCGCCGTAGTTGCCGGCGTCGCCTACGCCGTGCTGCTCAACCGCACCCGGTTCGGGTTCGACCTGCGGGCGACGGGTGCGTCGGAGTCGGCGGCTGTCGCCAGCGGGGTGAACGTGAAGCGAATGGTGGTCGTCTCGATGCTGCTTTCCGGCGGCGTGGCCGGGCTGATCGGGATGCCGGAGCTGTTCGGGTCCTCGCATGCGTACGGGTCAACGATCCAGACCGGCATCGGGTTCACCGGCATCGCGGTCGCGCTGCTCGGTCGCAACAACCCCGCCGGGATCGCGGTGGGAGCACTGGTCTTCGCCTTCCTCGCCCAGCAGGCCACCCCGCTCGGCATCGAGGCCGACATCTCTCCGGAGATCATCGCGGTGACCCAGGGTGTCGTCGTGCTGTCGGTTGTCATCGCGTACGAAGTCGTCCGCCGTTACCGGGCCAGGCTGGAGCAGGCGCAAGTGGCGCGGGCGCTCGGTGACCGGCAGCCCAGCGAGGTGCCGACGTGAGCTCGCAGCTGGCCGAGCGAACGCCCTCGACAGCTCGCGACCAGCGTCGGGAGATCGGTCGGGGGACCCGGCTGTGGCTCTACGCCGTGGCGGTGCTGCTCGCCCTGTCCGCCGCCCGCGTCATCACCGGCGCCGACGACCTCACTTCGGCCGGGACGCTGCAGGCGGCGATCATCGCCGCGATCCCGATCGCCCTCGCCGGGCTCGGCGGCCTGTGGTCGGAGCGGGCCGGGGTGGTCAACATCGGCCTCGAGGGCATGATGATCCTGGGCACCCTCGGCGCCGGCTACTACACCTACTACCAGGGCGTGTGGGTCGGCCTGCTCGGGGCGATCATGTTCGGTGCCATCGGCGGCGTGCTGCACGCGGTGGCGACCGTGGTGTTCGCCGTCGACCACATCGTCTCCGGGGTGGCGATCAACATCATCGCCGCGGGGGTGGCCGCGTTCATGGCCGAGGTGTTCTTCGCCGACCTCGAGGGCGGTGGGCCCACCCAGTCTCCGTCGCTCGACAGACCCCCCACCCTGACCGTGCCCGGTGTCTCCGACGTCTCGGCCGACATCGCCGAACGTGGCTGGTTCGCGGTCTCGGACCTCGCCGCGCTGGTCAACGCCCTGACCGACGAGCTGTCGATCTTCACGATCCTCGCCCTGCTGGTCATCTTCGGCACCGGCTGGCTGTTGTGGCACACCGCTTTCGGGCTGCGGCTGCGCTCGTGCGGGGAGTCCCCGTCGTCGGCCGAGTCGTTGGGGGTCAACGTCTACCGGTACAAGTTCCTTGCCGTGACGATGTCGGGGGTGCTGGCCGGCTTCGGCGGGTGCTACCTCGCGGTGGTCGCATCGTCCGGCTACGCCAACGGGCAGACCGGTGGGCGCGGCTACATCGGCCTGGCGGCGATGATCTTCGGCAACTGGCGTCCCGGCGGGCTGCTCACCGGGTCGCTGCTGTTCGGCTTCACCGAGGGCACGCGGTTGCGCAGCGGTGGCGAGTCGGTGCACGCGCTGCTGCTGCTGGTCGCGCTCGGTCTGCTGCTGCTCGCGGCGTGGCAGGTCTACCGGGCCCACCTGGTGTCCGCCGCCCTGTCGGGTCTGATCGGCGCCGGAGCGCTGTGGTGGTACCTCGCCACCGACACCGTGCCTGGAGACTTCACCGAGATGACCCCGTACGTCACTACCCTGCTCGTGCTCGCGCTCGCCAGCCAACGATTGCGGATGCCGGCGGCCGACGGGTTGCCGTACCGGCGGGGGGAGGCCGGGTGAGTGTCGACTGGGCCGGTCTGCGCTCACAAGCGGTCGAGGCCATGCAGCTCGCCTATGCCCCGTACTCCGGCTTCCCGGTGGGCGCCGCCGGTCTGGTCGACGATGGCCGGGTGGTCGTGGGCTGCAACGTGGAGAACGCGTCGTACGGCTGCGGGCTGTGCGCGGAGTGCGGGCTGGTGTCGGCTCTGCACGCCGGTGGGGGCGGCCGGCTGATGGCGGTAGCGGTCGTCGACCGCGCCGGCGTGCCGCTGATGCCGTGCGGGCGCTGCCGGCAGCTGCTGTGGGAGCAGGGTGGGGCTGGCTGCCTGCTGCAGACGCCGACCGGCGTCCAGCCGATGGGCGACGTGCTGCCCGATGCCTTCGACGCCGACGACCTGGAGCGCAGGCAGCGATGAGTGAGGACCACCACGTGGTCGACATCATCCGGGCCAAGCGCGACGGCGGCACGCTCGAGCAGGCCCAGATCGACTGGGTGGTCGACGCCTACACGCGCGGCGCGGTGGCCGATGAGCAGATGTCGGCGCTGGCGATGGCGATCGTGCTGAACGGGATGACCCGTGCCGAGGTGACGCACTGGACCGCGGCGATGATCGCCTCCGGCGAGCGGCTGGACTTCTCGTCGCTGGCGCGGCCCACCGCCGACAAGCACTCCACCGGCGGCGTCGGCGACAAGATCACGCTGCCGTTGGTCCCCCTGGTGGCGGCCTGCGGGGTCGCGGTTCCACAGCTGTCGGGGCGCGGACTGGGGCACACCGGTGGCACTCTCGACAAGCTGGAGTCGGTCCCTGGCTGGCGGGCCCAGCTGACCAACGACGAGATGATGCGCCAGCTCGCCGACGTCGGCGCGGTGATCTGCGCGGCCGGCGACGGGCTGGCCCCGGCGGACAAGAAGCTGTACGCGTTACGCGACGTGACCGGGACGGTAGAGTCGGTGCCGTTGCTAGCCAGCTCGATCATGAGCAAGAAGATCGCCGAAGGTACCGGGACGCTGGTGCTCGACGTGAAGGTCGGGTCGGGCGCGTTCATGAGGGACCTCGACGGAGCCCGTGAGCTGGCCGAGACGATGGTGGCGCTGGGCATCGACGAGGGGCTGGGTACCGTCGCGCTGCTCACCGACATGTCGACCCCGCTGGGCCGTACGGCCGGCAACGCGCTCGAGGTGCGGGAGTCGCTCGAGGTGCTTGCCGGAGGTGGTCCGCCGGACGTGGTGGAGCTGACTCTGGCCCTGGCACGGGAGATGCTCGCCGGTGCGGGAGTGGTGGACGCCGACCCTGCGGACAGACTTGCCGACGGGTCGGCGATGGACGTGTGGCGAGCGATGATCTCCGCTCAGGAGGGTGACCCGGACGCCGACCTGCCGGTCGGGCGGGAGGCGCAGGACGTCACCGCGGACAAGGACGGGGTACTGCTGCGGCTGGATGCGCGGGCGGTCGGCGCAGCCGTCTGGCGCCTGGGAGCTGGCCGGGCGCGCAAGGAGGATCCCGTTCAGGCCGGGGCGGGGGTCGAGCTGTTCGCCAAGCCGGGCGACACCGTACGTGCGGGCCAGCCGTTGTTGCGGCTGCACACCGACGAGCCGACCCGGTTCGACCGGGCCCTGGCCGACCTGGACGGCTCCTGGGAGATCGGGCCGGACGCCCCGCCCCCGCCGCCGTTGCTCATCGAGCGGATCGCCTGACCGCCCCGTCGGCTGCCCCGCTGACCCCCGGCCGGCCACCTCCATCGCCGAGCGGCGGGACCGGTCAGGGACGGAGCAGGACGAGGGCGTCGCAGACGCAGGCGGGCTCGGCGCCACCCTCGACCTCAATCGCCCAGCGCACGCTCAGCTGCACACCGGTCGGC
>JALYQN010000384.1 GCA_030855835.1 Actinomycetota bacterium
TACGTGACCGAGGAGGTCTGGTCGTGGTGGCAGGACGGCTCAGTGCACCGGGCGCCGTGGCCCGCCGCCGCCACCGACCTGGCCACCACGCCGCACGACCCGGAGGTGCTGGTCGCGGCCGGCGAGCTGCTGGGCGCCCTGCGCGGCGCCAAGTCGAAGGCGAAGGTGTCGATGCGCACCGAGGTGGTCGAGGCCACCGCAAGCGGACCGGAGGCGGTGCTGCGGCTGGCCGAGCAGGCGCTGGCCGACGTCCGCGCGGCGGGCCGGGTCACCGGGGACCTGGTGCTCACCGCGGACGGCTCCGACACGGTACGGGTCGACACGCTGCTCGCCACCGTTGCCTGAGCGACACCTACACGGTCCCGGCGGCCGTCGAACCGTGTCGCCGGCTCGGCTGGCGAGTCTCACGCCTTCCATGAGTGTTCAGCAGCCGTTTGCGCACGCCGCTGACCTTGGAGCGGGGATGTGTACGCGGCAGCGGTCACGCGATCCGCTACGAGTGGTCAGGCGAGGCTGGTGTCAGGACGCCTTCTCGCGACGCTCCCGCTTGGCCGGGGCCTTCTCGTCGCGTGGCACCAGGGTCGGGTTGACGTTGCGCAGCACGACCTCACCGGTCACCACGACCTTGGCGACGTCATCGCGGCTGGGCACCTCGTACATCACGTTGAGGAGGACCTCCTCGATAATGGCGCGCAGACCGCGGGCGCCGGTGCCGCGCAGCATCGCCTGGTGCGCCATGGCCTGCACGGCGTCGTCGGTGAACTCCAGCTCGACGTGGTCGAGCTCGAACAGCTTGCGGTACTGCTTGATCAGCGCGTTACGCGGTTCGGTGAGGATCTGTATCAGAGCGGGCTCATCCAGCTTGTCGACGGTGGCGATGACCGGCAACCGACCGATGAACTCTGGGATCAGGCCGAACTTCAGCAGGTCCTCGGGCATCACCCGGGAGTACACCTTGTCCTTGTCGGTGGCCGCAGCGGAGGTCAGGTCGGCGGCGAAGCCGAGAGCCTTCTTGCCGCTGCGTTGCTCGATGATCTGGTCCAGGCCGGCGAAGGCTCCGCCCACCACGAACAAGATGTTGGTGGTGTCGATCTGGATGAACTCCTGGTGCGGGTGCTTGCGCCCGCCCTGTGGGGGAACGCTCGCGGTGGTGCCTTCGAGGATCTTCAGCAGGGCCTGCTGCACCCCTTCGCCGGAAACGTCTCGGGTAATTGACGGGTTCTCACTCTTGCGGGCGATCTTGTCGACCTCGTCGATGTAGATGATCCCGGTCTCGGCCTTCTTGACGTCATAATCTGCGGCCTGAATGAGCTTCAGCAGGATGTTTTCCACGTCTTCGCCGACGTAGCCGGCCTCTGTTAGCGCGGTGGCGTCCGCGATGGCGAACGGCACGTTCAGCATCCGGGCCAGCGTCTGGGCCAGGTACGTCTTGCCGCACCCGGTCGGGCCGATGACGAGGATGTTGGACTTGGCTAGCTCGACGGCCTCGTCCTTGGAGTGCTTGCCCCCGGCTCCGCCGGCCTGGACCCGCTTGTAGTGGTTGTAGACCGCCACCGCCAAGGCCTTCTTGGCCGGGTCCTGCCCGATGACGTAGGCATTCAGGAATTCGTAGACCTCGCGCGGCTTGGGCAGCTGCTCCAGTCCACCCGTCTCGGCGCCCTCGGACAGCTCTTCCTCGATGATCTCGTTGCACAAGTCGATGCACTCGTCGCAGATGTAGACACCTGGGCCGGCGATCAGCTTCTTGACCTGTTTCTGGCTCTTGCCGCAGAACGAGCACTTGAGCAGGTCGCCGCCGTCTCCGATGCGTGCCACGAACGACGTCCCTTCTTCGTGCCACCCGGGCAGCTCCCACGCGGGCAACGTCTGGCTCCTGACCGTACCTCGTTCCGCCCCCAGCCTGGTCGGCTACGCGCCGACGCATTTCTACGCCGGGGGCGAACACGGGGTGAGCACCCGAGGCCGGTGTCGAGCTGGCTACACCTGGGCGAGCGAGGTCTTTCGCGAGCCCAAGACCTGGTCGACCAGCCCGTACTCCACCGCGCCCTCGGCAGTCAGGATCTTGTCCCGCTCGACGTCGCGGCTGACCTCCTCCACCGAGCGGCCGGTGTGCTCGGAGATCATCTGCTCGAGCAGGGCCCGCATCCGCAGGATCTCGTTGGCCTGGATCTCGATGTCGGAGGCCTGCCCGTACGTTCCCTCGGTGTAAGGCTGGTGGATGAGGATCCGGCTGTTGGGCAGCGCGAGCCGCTTGCCGGGGGCACCGGCGGCGAGCAGTATCGCCGCCGCCGAGGCTGCCTGGCCGAGGCACACCGTCTGGATGTCAGGCTTGACGAAGCGCATGGTGTCGTAGATCGCCGTCAGCGCGGTGAACGAGCCGCCGGGCGAGTTGATGTAGATCTGGATGTCACGGTCGGGGTCCATCGACTCCAGGCACAGCAGCTGGGCCATGACGGCGTTGGACACGTCGTCGGAGATCGGGGTGCCGAGGAAGATGATGCGGTCCTCGAACAGCTTGGCGTAGGGGGCGATGCGGCGGAAACCGTAGGAGGTTCGCTCTTCCCACTGCGGGATGTAGTAGCTCATCTGGTCAGCCCTCTCACTTCTGCGCCGGTCGGCCCTGCGCGGCGACCTCGCCGGCGCTGCTGACCACGTTGTCGATGAAGCCGTACTCGAGCGCCTGCGGAGCGGTGAACCAGCGGTCACGGTCGGCATCGTTCTCGATCTGCTCGACCGACTGGCCGGTGTGTGTGCTGATGAGATCAAACAGCTGCCGCTTTATGTGCAGCGACTGCTCGGCCTGGATCTTTATGTCGCTGGCCGAACCGCCGAGCCCGCCGGACGGCTGGTGCATCATGATCCGGCTGTGGGGCAGCGCGTACCGCTTGCCGGGTGCGCCGGCGCACAGCAGGAACTGGCCCATCGAGGCGGCCAGCCCCATCGCGACGGTGGCGACGTCGTTGGAGATGAAC
>JALYQN010000401.1 GCA_030855835.1 Actinomycetota bacterium
CCCCTGTCGGCTGTCAGGGAGGATGCGGCCGGCCTCGGCGGCCCAATGCGGGTGCGCCCGATCGGCGAGCGGACTAGATTCAACAGGCCCGAGGCACCGGGCAGGACGTGGTCGGCGAGGAGGCACGATGGCCAAGGACAAGCCCAAGCGCGAGACCAAGAAGCCGAAGAAGAAGAAGGCCAAGTCCCCGGGGTCCGGCGGCGGCCAGGCGGCGAGCCCGCCACCCGCATTCGGTCCCGGCGCCAAGGACCGCTGACCGACCGGCCCCGGCCCCCGATGCCCAGACCTCCCCTCCCCGACCCGGTGAGCGACCTGCTGGTGAAACCGAACCCAGCGGTCATCACCGCTTTGCGCCCCGACGGCCAACCCGTCTCCGTGGCGACCTGGTACCTGTGGGAGCGCGGGCGCCTCCTGGTCAACATGGACGAGGGCCGCAAGCGGCTCGACTACCTGCGGGCCGACCCGCGGGTGTCGCTGACCGCTCTGGACGAAGCCGGCTGGTACACCCACGTCAGCCTGCAGGGCCGAGTCGCCGAGCTCTACGACGATCAGGAGCTCGCCGACATCGACCGGCTGGCCAGGCACTACACCGGTGCGCCGTACCGCAACCGCGCGCGCGGCCGGGTCAGCGCCTGGATCGACGTCGACACCTGGCACGGCTGGGGGGCAGCCGGCTCGTGACGCCCCCAGAGACCGCACGAGACCTGCCACCCGCACCGGAGTCGGCGCACCTGAGATCGACCGGCAGGTCCCGATTCGTCGGCGCCATGTTCCTCATGGCCACGCGGCCATCGGACCGGGGTTTCTCACCCAGACCAGCGAGTTCACCGACCAGCTCCGCGCCGCCTTCGCGTTCGCGATCCTCGCCTCGGTGCTGATCGACATCGCGGTGCAGATGAACGTATGGCGGATTGTGGGTGTGTCCGGCCGGCGCGCGCAGGATCTGGCCAACCAGGCGGTCCCAAGGTCCGGATACCTGCTCGCCGGGCTCGACGTCTTCGGTGGCCTGGTCTTCAACATCGGCAACATCGCAGGTACGTCGCTCGGGCTGGCCGCGATCTTCGGCCTCGACATCGAGATCGGTGCTGCGCTGTCTGCGGGGTTCGCGATCGTGGTGTTCCTGGTACGGCGCGCTGGCCTCGCGATGGACTACTTGGTTGTCCTGCTCGGCATCGTGATGATCGCCCTCACCACGTATGTCGCGGTCAGCAGCGAGCCACCGTACGGCGAGGCGCTGCGTCAGACCGTGGCGCCGGAGACGGTCAACCTCCTGGTCATCACCACCCTGGTGGGCGGCACGGTCGGCGGCTACATCGTCTACGCCGGTGCGCACCGGCTGGTCGACAACGGCGTCCGTGGAAAGGAGAACGTCCCGGCGATCACTCGCGCGTCGATCACCGGCATCGCGATCACCGCGCTGATGCGGGTGCTGCTGTTCCTGGCGATCCTCGGCGTCGTCGAGGCCGGCGCCAACCTGGATCCCGCCGACCCCACCGGCTCGGCATTCGACGCCGCGCTCGGCACCGCCGGCGAGGTCGTGTTCGGCGTGGTGATCTGGTCGGCGGCGATCACGTCGGTCGTCGGCGCGTCGTACACATCGGTGTCGTTCCTCAAGGTCTTCGGCCGGTGGGTCACCGAGTACGAACGGTGGGTGGTGGTCGCGTTCATCGCCGTCTCGCTGGGGCTGTTCCTCCTGCTCGGCGCCGAGCCCGTGCGGTTGCTGATCTTCGCCGGCGCGGTCAACGGCTTGATCATCCCATTCGGCTTCGGGCTGCTGCTGTGGGTGGCGGCACGGCGCAGCGACCTGATGGACGGCTACCGGTACCCCCGCTGGCTGCTCGTCGTGGGAGTGGTGGCCTGGTTGTGCGGGGTCTACCTCGGCTACGAGCTCCTCACGATGCTCGGTGACCTGTGAGCCAGCTCCTCGCCTCCGACCGTCCGGTGGCCGACCCGAGCGGGCTCACACCCCCCGAGGCGCGCCGGCTGTTTCGTGCCGGGTTGCGCGTTCCCACACCGGGGTGGTGCGCCGGGTGGTCGCAGGCCAACCTGATGGCCGTGCCGCGCGAGGTGGCCCACGACCTGTCCGTGTTCGCGCAGCGCAACCCGCAGGCCTGCCCCGTGCTCGACGTCGCAGAGCCCGGGGCTGTGCGCATGGCGCTGCACGAGGGTGACCTGCGCACCGATCTGCCGGCGTACACGGTGTACCGCGACGGTGAGCTGGTGGACACTCCTGGGGATGTCCGCAGCTGGTGGCGCGACGACCTGGTGGCCTTCCTCATCGGCTGCAGCTTCACCTTCGAGCGTGCGCTGACCGAGGCGGGTGTTCCGGTCCGGCACCTGGAGCTGGGCGTCAACGTGCCGATGTTCCGTACGTCGCTGCGGTGTCGACCGGCCGGGATGCTCAGCGGCCCGCTGGTGGTGTCGATGCGACCGGTTCCGGCCGCGCTGGTCGCCACGGCGGTGCGGGTCACCGGTCGCTATCCGAGCGTGCACGGCGCTCCGGTCCATGCCGGTGACCCCGCCGTGCTGGGGATCGCTGAGCTGGACGCCCCTGACTTCGGCGACCCGGTGAAGGTGCGGCCCGGCGAGGTTCCGGTGTTCTGGGCCTGTGGCGTCACCCCACAGGCGGCGGTCATGGCGTCTCGGCCGCAACTGGCGATCGGGCATCTTCCCGGCCACATGGCGATCACCGACGCCCGCGACACCTCGTACCTGGTGCCCTGACGGCCGCATCCGGCCGCCCACTCAGCCCGGCTTCACGGCCTGCAGTGTGTAGGTGTGCGGTAGCCTCCACGGCCGGTCGATGAGCCGCCGTTCGTTCGGCTGGTCGGGCAGCCGCTCCAGGTAGCCGGGCAGCGCGTCCCACGGCACGCTGTCGTGCTCTTCGAAGGCGGTCAAGCGCAGGCCGGCCTCGAGCACACCGCTGAGGATCTCGCCGATCCCGTGGTTCCACTCGTGGCTGACCGTGTGCTGGAAGACCGCCTCGGAGTCGACGTAGGTGCCCTGCTCGTCCCACACCATCGGCTCGCGGTGCTCGACGTACGGGTGCTCGAGCACCAGCAGGCCGTCGGGCCGTGGATCGGCCAGCGCCCACAGCACCGGGGTGCCCCTCCCGGAGGAACAACCGCCCTCCCGGCGCCAGCAGTGCAGCCACGACCTCGGCCCAGCGGTGGATGTTCGGCAGCCAGCACAGCGCCCCGATGCCGGTGAATACGAGGTCGTACTGCTGCCCGCCGAGCACGCCCACGGCGGCGTAGACGTCGGAGTGGACGAAGTCGACCCGGTCACTGGTGCGCGCCACGAGCCGGCGGGCCTGCTCCAGCGAGGCGGCCGAGAAGTCGAGACCCGTCATGTGTGCACCGAGGCGGGACAGAGAGACGGTGTCGGTGCCGATGTGGCACTGCAGGTGGACGCCACGCTGCCCGTTGATGTCCCCGAGCCTTGGCCGGTCGAAGCTGACGACCTCACCGACGAAGCCGGGGTCGTCCACGTAGCGGTCCACGCCGTAGCCCGCGGACGAGGCGTGTGCGGGCGCACGCTCGTCCCACCAGGGCAGGTTGGCGCTCAGGTAGTCGTCGTTTGCCACGACCGCGATGGTGGCAGCCGACTGGGTTTCGACGCGGCCGGGGTCGACATGCTCCGTACAGACTTAGGGGGAGCGTCGGGAGGCGGCTCGGTAGTGGGTGGATCGGCTCTGGTGGTCGACGAGTTCCCGAAGACGGTCACCGGCATGCGCAAGAAGGAGATGCGGGCGCGATCGGACGAGCTACTGCTCCTCGGCGCCTAGCCGGTCGCACGGGATACCAACGATGAGACACTCCAGTCGTCCAGGTGACGACATGGCTCATCGCTCCCCGCTCATCTCAGGGCGGCGACCATCCGGGTCACGGCCTGGTCGAGGATCTCGGCGCTGGTGCCGAAGTTCAGCCGCACCCAGCCGCTGCCGGGCGCGCCGAAGGCGGGCCCGGGCTCGAGACCCACCCGGCCGCGCTCCAGGCAGAGGTCCCGCGGCGCTGTTCCGTCGCCGGCCGCGCGACAGTCCAGCCAGGCCAGGAACGTGGCCTCCGGCGGCTTCCAGTGGACGGCCGGCAGTCGCTGTGCGAGCAGGTCCGCGAGCTGGGTGCGACGCAGGTGGAGCGTGGCGAGCAGCGCATCGAGCCACGGGTCGCCGTCGGTCATCGCCGCCACCGTGGCCAGCAGCCCGAACTGCCCGACCCTCCATCGGCCGTCCGGTGGCAGCCGGGCGGTGACCGCCCGCATCGGGTCCGACCCGGTCACCACCGCTGCGCACTTGAGCCCGGCAAGGTTGAACGCCTTGCTCGCCGACACCAGGCTCACCCCGACCTCAGCACCACCCGGCACCGTGAGGAACGGCGTGAACGCGGCGCCCGGCAACACCACTGGCGCGTGGATCTCGTCGGCCACCACCGTCACTCCGTGCTCGGCGGCCAGTGCGGCCAGCGCAGTGAGCTCGCCGTGGTCGTGGACCCGCCCGACCGGGTTGTGCGGACTACAC
>JALYQN010000430.1 GCA_030855835.1 Actinomycetota bacterium
GGCGCTGGTCGACCTGGATCGCATCGACGTCGGCGGTCTCGACCCGCGGATCGCGGCCGCCGAGGTCACCGTCGCCTGCGACGTGGACAGCCCGCTGGTCGGCCCCGCCGGCGCGGCCGCCGTCTACGGTCCGCAGAAGGGCGCGTCGGAGCGCGACGTCGCCGTGTTGGATGCCGGGCTCGGCCGGCTAGCTGAGGTGGTCCGGCGCGACCTCGGCATCGACGTGGCGCAGCTGCCAGGGGCCGGTGCGGCCGGCGGTCTCGGTGCCGGTGCGATCGCCTTCCTCGGCGCCGAGCTCACCTCCGGGATCGAGCTGTTGCTGGGCGTGGTCGGCTTCGGCGAGGCGCTGCTCGACGCCGACCTGGTGCTGACCGGCGAGGGTTCGCTGGACGAGCAGAGCCTGTCGGGCAAGGCGCCGGTCGGCGTCGCACGCGCCGCCGCGCCGTCGAAAGTACCTGTCCTCGCCCTCTGCGGCCGGGTGACGGTGACCGACTCCCAGCTCCGCGACGTCGGCATCGACCGGGCCTTGAGCCTGCTGGACCTGCAGCCCGACGTCGAGCGGGCCCACCAGGATGCGTCTATGTTGCTGACCCGGCTCGCCGAGCGAGCCGTTCGCGCCTTCGCGGCGCCGCCGGGAGACACCGACGAACCAGCACCAGCAGAGGGGACGACACGGACACCATGACGACATCGACAACCGCCGTCGAGGGCGTGGAGGTCGGCGCCGACCCGCGGCCCTCCGTGCTGACACCGGAGGCGCTGGCCTGGCTCGCCGAGCTGCAGCGCACCTTCGGGCCGGAGCGGCCGTCGCTACTGGCCCGCCGCCGCGACCGCCGAGCCGAGATCGCCGGTGGCGCCACGCTGGACTTCCTGGCCGACACCCAGAACGTCCGCGACGGCGACTGGGCGGTGGCACCACCGCCGCCGGCGCTGCGCAACCGCCGGGTGGAGATCACCGGGCCGACCGAGCCAAGATGCTGATCAACGCCCTCAACTCCGGCCCGACCGGTTTCATGGCCGACTTCGAGGACTCCAACACCCCGTCGTGGGACAACCTGGTCCAGGGTGGTCCAGGGCCAGCCCAACCTCAGTGATGCGATCGCGGGCACGCTGACGTTCACCGCGCCGGACGGCCGGGCGTACGCTCTCAACGACGAGAACGCGACCCTGCTCGTCCGCCCCCGCGGCTGGCACCTGCACGAGCGGCGCCTGCAGGTGGACGGCGAGGCGATGTCCGGCAGCCTGTTCGACTTCGGGCTGTTCGTCTTCCACAACGCCCAGACGCTTGCCGAGCGTGGCCTGGGGCCGTTCTTCTACCTGCCCAAGATGGAAAGCCATCTCGAGGCTCGGCTGTGGAACGACGTCTTCACCCTGACCGAGCAGCGACTCGACCTGACGGCCGGCACGATCAAGGCCACGGTCCTCATCGAGACCCTGCCCGCGGCCTTCGAGATGGACGAGATCCTCTACGAGCTGCGCGAGCACTCCGCCGGCCTCAACGCCGGCCGCTGGGACTACCTGTTCAGCGCGATCAAGACCTTCCCCGAGCGCCCCGAGTTCATCCTGCCCGACCGCAACAGCGTCACCATGGCCGCCGTTCTTGACCGCGTACGCGAACCTGCTGGTCAAGACCTGCCACCGCCGCGGAGCCCACGCGATGGGGGGATGGCGGCCTTCATCCCCAGCCGACGCGACGCCGAGCTGAACGAAAAGACGCTGGCGAAGGTACACGCCGACAAAGCGCCGCGAGGCGACCGCCGGCTTCGACGGGACGTGGGTCGCCCACCCCGACCTGGTCCCGGTGGCGATGGCCGAGTTCGACGAGGTGCTGCAGGGCCGCGACAACCAGGTGGACCGCCAGCGCGACGACGTCACGGTGACCGCGGCGGAACTGCTCGACGTCTCGTCGGCGGAGGGTCAGATCACCGAGGAGGGGCTGCACAACGACGTCAACGTGACCATCCAGTACGTGTCGTCCTGGCTGCGTGGCAGCGGTGCGGCCGGCATCTACAACATGATGGAGGACGCGGCCACCGCCGAGATCGCCCGGTGTCAGCTGTGGCAGTGGATCCATCACGGCGTTCGGCTCGTCGACGGCCAGCAGGTGACCCGGGACCTGGTCCGCGCCGTCGCGGCCGAGGAGCTGGACAAGATCCGCGGCGAGGTGGGTGAGGAGTTCCTCGCGACGAGCCGGGCCGACGACGCCATGGCCATCTCCGACCAGGTCTGCCTCGGCGATGAGCTGGTGGAGTTCCTGACGGTGCCGGCGTACGAGCTGCTGGACTGACCCCGGGAGGCCGATCGCCGTGGGCGTTGCCCTGTTCGTGACCTGCCTGGCCGACACGATGTTCCCGTCGGTCGGCCAGGCAACCGTGCGCGTGCTGGCGCGCCTGGGCCACCAGGTGGTGTTCCCGCCCGAGCAGACCTGCTGCGGGCAGATGCACATCAACACCGGCTACCAGCGCGAGGCCGTGCCGCTGGTACGCCGCTACGTCGAGCAGTTCGAGCCGTACGACGCCGTGGTGGCCCCGTCGGGGTCGTGCGTCGGCTCGGTGCGCCACCAGCATGCGATGGTGGCGCGCCGGGCGGGCGACGAGGCGCTCGCCCGGCGTGCGGAGTCGCTGGGCGCACGCACGTACGAGCTCTCCGGGCTGCTCGTCGACGTGCTCGGCGTCGAGGACGTCGGCGCCCACTTCCCGCACCAGGTCACCTACCACCCGACCTGCCACTCGTTGCGGCTGCTGCGGGTGGGCGACTCCCCGCTGCGGCTGCTGCGCCGGGTGCGCGGGCTCGAGCTGGTCGAGCTACCCGACGCCGACCAGTGGTGCGGCTTCGGCGGGACCTTCGCGGTGAAGAACGCCGACACGTCCACCGCGACGCTCGCCGACAAGATGCGCCACGTGCTGTCGACCGGAGCGGAGGTCTGCACCGCGGGCGACTCGTCGTGCCTGATGCACATTGGCGACGGGCTGTCGCGGCTGCGTTCGGGCACCCGCACGCTGCATCTGGCCGAGATCCTCGCCTCGACCGAGAAGGAGCCGGCATGAGCAGCACGTTCCTGGGGTTTCCCACGGTGGCGGCCACCGATACCGAGCACCTGCGCGGCGAGCCGTTCCCGGTCACCGAGGTCGACGACTGGCAGGAGCTGCGCGCGGCGGGCCGCGCCCTCAAGGCCGCCACCCTGGCGCGGCTCGACGAGCACCTTGAACAGCTCGAGGCAGCCGTCACGGCGAGTGGCGGCACGGTGCACTGGGCCCGCGACGCCGCCGAGGCGTACGCAGTCGTGACCGACCTCGTACGGACCACCGGTGCCGACGAGGTGGTCAAGGTCAAGTCCATGGCCACCCAGGAGATCGGGCTCAACGAGGCGCTCGAGGCGGCCGGGATTGCGGCGCTGGAGACCGACCTCGCCGAGCTCATCGTGCAGCTCGGAAACGACCAGCCCAGCCACATCCTGGTGCCGGCCATCCACCGCAACCGCGCGGAGATCCGGGAGATCTTCCGTCGGGAGATGCCCGGGGTCGACCCGGCGCTGACCGACGACCCGCGCGGGCTGGCGATGGCAGCCCGCCGCTTCCTGCGCAGCAAGTTCCTGTCCGCCCGGGTGGCGGTGTCGGGGGCCAACTTCGCCGTCGCCGAGACCGGCACGCTGGTGGTGGTGGAGTCGGAGGGCAACGGCCAGATGTGTCTGACGCTGCCGCAGACGCTCATCACCTTGATGGGCATCGAGAAGCTGGTCCCCGCCTGGCAGGACCTCGAGGTGTTCCTCCAGCTGCTACCGCGATCGTCCACCGGCGAGCGCATGAACCCGTACACGTCGATGTGGACCGGCGTCACGCCCGGCGACGGCCCGCAGGACGTCCATCTGGTGCTGCTCGACAACGGGCGGACCGCCACCCTCGCCGACGAGGTGGGGCGCGAGGCGCTGCACTGCATCCGCTGCTCGGCCTGTCTCAACGTGTGCCCGGTGTACGAGCGGGTCGGCGGCCCACGCGTACGGCTCGATCTACCCCGGCCCGATCGGCGCCGTGCTCTCCCCGCAGCTGACCGGGATCGAGCAGAACGCCACGCTGCCGTACGCGTCGAGCACCACGAACCCGTCCACGAGCCGTGGTTTCTCCCCCGTCGCCTCGCCAATGACCTGGAGTCCGAGGGAGCGGAACGTGGTCGCCCGGAGTCCAGTCGACTGAATGCTCGCGTTCTCGAGGCGCGCCGAGCAGCGCGCTCCCAACTCATCCGCCGCGGCCCTGTTGAAGGCGAGCAACAACATCTCGTCTGCCTTTGCGATGTCCTTCCGGATCGTCCAGCCGGCCTTCGCGACCATCGTCGACGTCTTCCCGGATCCAGCAGCCGCCACAAGTTGCACTCGATTGTCGAAGCAGATCACGGCGCGAGCCTGCTCATCGGTGAGCGGCGTTTTCTCAATCCGGTCGAAGAAGTCGCGCTGATCTCGCAACTCGGCCGCAACCAGCGCCTCGTTCTAGTCGCGGACCTGGGCACGAACCGACTCGGCGAGGTACGCCGCTTCAACGGCTTCCCTCTGGTCAGCTCGCGCCCGCGCGACAAGCGCCCGGCACTGAACGGCGCTAAGTGGGAAGGCAGCGACAAGTCGAGTGCGTTGCGTCTCCCACTGGGCGATGAACTCCTCGGTCAGCCAGCGACGCTTGTTCCAAGCATCGCCGGCCTCGGTTACGAAGGATGACCACCACTCACTCAGTGCGCGAAAGAGTGGGTTCAAGATCAACTGTCGACTCGTATTCCGCGAGTTCACGCGCGACGGCCGCACGGAACTCTGAGACG
This sequence comes from Actinomycetota bacterium, assembly GCA_030855835.1. Taxonomy (GTDB): domain Bacteria; phylum Actinomycetota; class Actinomycetes; order Propionibacteriales; family Nocardioidaceae; genus JACCVL01. The sequence goes on from JALYQN010000430.1 coordinate 4,801, forward strand.
GAGCGCTTACTCAGCCCCGGCAGCGGCTGGGCGAGTCCCGGGGCCGCGGCCGCCATCCGAACCCAAATGGCGCCTGGCTCGAACTGGAGCTTGTCGTGCTCGGTGACATGCAACGGTGTCAGGCCGGTCGGCGTCATCACCGTGATGTGCTGATCGGCCACTCCTAGGGTCCAGTACGGGGCCCGCGCGAAGTGCCTCGCCCAGATCGTCGGCGACCACGAGTTGCTCTGCAGCCACCAATCACGCCAACAGTCTTCCTGTGAGCACGAGCTGACGCGGACCCCGGTCTCGAGTTGACGGTTCGCTGGCCCTGGGGGCTTGGGGATGATGGTCGCTTTGATGCCCTGAGGAGGGCCGTGAGCGAGAAGCGGAAGTACCGGCAGTTCGAGCCGGATCAGAAGGCTGAGATCGTGCTGGCAGGGTTGCGTGGCGACCGTTCGGTGCGTGATGTGTGCCGCGAGCACGAGGTCTCCGAGACGTTGTTCTACCAGTGGCGGGATCGGCTGCTCGAGGGTGGCAAGGCCGCGTTGTCTACTCCGCGGGACAGGCAGCCGGAGCGGGCCGAGATCGCCGAGTTGAAGAGGAAGGTCGCGCGGCTCGAGCGGACTCTGGGTCGCAAGACCTATGAGCTGGACATCGCGGGGAACTCTCGCGGGACTGGACGTGAGCACCCGGGTGTCCGGGGCCCGCGCTGTTGTCGATACCGGGCGCCAGCGAACGACCGTGGCCAGGGTCGCCGACGTCTCCGGTCAGGCTGTCTACCGGCCGAGGAGAAGGCGACCGACGGCCGCCGGCCCCGGGCAGGGCGGCGGGCGGGGCGGGCGGCCAGGCGGCGACAGGATCGTGGAAGTCGCGTGGTCCAACCCGGTCGACGGGACCCGGATGGTCGCCGCGTTGGCCTGGCGTCAGCTGGGCGAGCCGGTCAACCGCAAGCGGGTGCAACGGGTTATGCGGGCGCACCGGCTGCTGCAGCCGTCCCGCAACGGCGACCGCCACCGCCGACCGCCGCCGACGACCTGGCTGCTTCCGCGTCAGGCGTCTCGACGAGTTGTGGCACATGGACATGACGAAGGTGTGGACGGCCCAGCACGGCTGGGTCTACCTGCATGTGATCGTCGACTGCTGCACCCGTGAGGTCACCGGCTGGACCCTTGACCTGCGCACCAGGGCTGCCGAGGCGATCGGCTGCATCGAGACTGCCGTCGTGGGCCGCGACATCGTTGCCAGCCAGCTCACTCTTGGCTCGGATAAGGGTCGCAGTTCACTAGCCGCGACTTCCGCAAGCACCTGTCCGACCGCGGAATCACCCACCGCCGCGGCGGCTACCGCGACCCCGAGTCCCAGGCGTTCATCGAGTCCTGGTTCGGGCAGTTCAAGAAGCGCTGCGCCTGGCGAGCGGAGTGGGAATCGCTCGACCAGGCGAGGAAGGAGATCGCCGCCTACATCGACACCTATCACCGCCGGCCGCATTCCGGGCTTGGCTACCGCACCCCCGCCGAGGTCGCCGCGACCTGGCGGCCCGACACCGAGAACCTACAAACACGGGGCTGCTGCACGATCAGGTGACAGGTTGGCTCACGCAGCCTGAGTGGCTGGCGTGGTCATGATGGTCTCGAACTCGATGGGGGTCAATCGGCCGAGGGCGTCTTGCCTGCGGCGCCGGTGGTAAG
>JALYQN010000439.1 GCA_030855835.1 Actinomycetota bacterium
ACTCGGGCTGGCGGCTGACCGCGGTGGCACGTCCGCGGAAGCGGCGGCGGAACGATCCGGTCAGTGTCGTCATGGTGTGACCTTTCTAGTCCGACAGCGTCCACGAACCGTTACGACCTGAGCCACAAGGTGCTCCCGGTCGGTTGCATGGTGGCGTTCACCACCGCTTGGAGCTGGACGCCCACGGCATCGACGTCCAGCTCGTGGCGCAACTGCACTGCAAAAGCCTCGATCGTCAGGGAGGCGTCGTAGCGGCTTCGGTAGAACCGACGGTCGACCGCGCGCTGGATCCGCCTCCGCGCGGGGCCGACCAAGCCTGCCACTGCCAGTGTCGACCCCGCCACCGCGAGGTCGGACTGTTGGGTCAACGGGCTCAGAAGTAGCTGCAGAAGAAGCACCGAGCCGAGATAGACGCCGACCAGCGTGGCGGTGAGGAGGGCGTAGACCAGCGTGCGTTTGATGACGACGTCGATGTCGTAGAGCCGGTGCCGCAAAATGGCGACCCCGATCGACACCGGGATCAGCGCGAACGCGAGGAACGACGCCTGGTTGAGGACCTGCTGCCACAGTGGTTCCTCGCCCTGAGGGGGGGCGAGCCTCGACCCGAAGATGCCGATGAGGAACACCGACGCCACCACGGCACCGGCGGCGGCAAGCCACTTCAGCTGTTGGCGCTCGACTCCGCGGGAGCGGCGGAAGCGTCGGACCACCCCGGCCGCCGATGCGAGGATGCACAGCGCGAACAGGGGCAGCAGGACCGTGAACAGTACGTCGAACACCTGCGCTGCACCCTCGATGGCGAGCGGGTTCGACAATCCTGGGACCGGCGACTGCTCGAGTTCGCCGGGAGCAGGGTAGATGACGACCGTCAGTGTCACGACCGTGGCCGCGCACACCCACGCCACGGGCCGCCAGCGGGGGGAGGGCAGGTGACCGTCCGGGAACAGCAGCAGCAGGAACGTCCCCATCAGGCCGAGGGCAGGCACCCAGGTGGCATTGGCGACGGTTGCCGCGACCGCCGGCTCCGGCAGCGAGCCAGGGTCGACGATCAAGCCGTACCGCGCGTAGCTGTCGGCCAGGCCGCCGATGCTCCACACCAGCCCGATGCCGGTGAGGACCCAGCCAATGGTGTTGCGCGGCTGGCGTCGCAGCACGAGCAGACCGGTGAGCGGGAAGGGGAGCAGAACGACGAGGTAGCCCAGGCCCTCGGCCACTGATGACGGCGTGATCGCCTCGTTGAGCGATGCCAGCGCACCCGCGATGAGGAAGGTGGCGACGAACAGCCACCATCCCGCCGAGGCGAGCCCGCGCAGCGTGGTGTCCGACAGGGAGGTCACGGTCGCACCCACAGGCTGACGTGGGTGGGCTGGACCGTCTGGTTGACAGCTGAGCGGAGATCGGTGCCTACCGCGTCCACGTCGACCTCGTGCCTCAGCCGGGCTGCGAAGGCGTCGAGGGTGCGGGCGGCGTCGTACCGGCTGCGGTAGAACCGCTTGTCGACGGTGGCCTGGATTCGACGCCTGGCCGGGCCGAACAGCGCCGCAACGGCGAGGGTGGAGCCGGCGACGGCCAGGTCGGACTGGTCGTCCAGCGGGTTCAGCACCAGCTGGAGCAGCAGCACCGACCCCAAGTAGGTGCCGGCAAGAATCGCCGTCAACGAGCCGTACACCAGCGCGCGGTTGATCAGGCGGTCGATGTCGTACAGCCGGTGCCGAAGGATCGCGATCCCAATCGCCACCGGTAGCAGCAGGAACGACAGCAGCGACGCCTCTTGCATCGCGGAGACCGGGCGGGGTGTCTCCTCGGCGAAGGACACCACCAGGGTCGCCAGCATCGTGACGAGGTACAGGCCGGCCACCACAGCACCGGCGGTGGCCAACCACTTGATCTGCTCGCGCTCCACGCCGTGCGAGCGATGGAAGCGGCGCACCAGCGCGACGGCCGATGCCAGGATCGACAGCGGAAGCAGCGGGAGGACGACGCCCATCAGGACGAACAGGACGGGCTCCAGCGACTCCAGCGCGATCGGGTTCTGCATGGTTGGGATCGGGCTCTCCTCCATCCCGCCGGGCGAGAGGCTGATGAGCGCCGCACCGATGACGAGGCTTCCCCCCCCGGCCCAGGCGACCGGCCGCCAACGTGGCGACGGCAACCGGCCGTCCGGGAACAGCAGGATCAAAAAGATCCCCATCGTGCCGATGCCGAACGTCCAGGTGCCTTCATTGACGGCTGCGACGACGTCGGCCCCCGGCAGTGAGCCCGGGTCGACGACGAGACCCCAGTGGGCATACGCGAAGAGCAGCTCGGGGAGTCCCCAGGCCAGCCCGATGCCTTGGAGCAGCCAGCCGATGCGGTTGCGTGGTTGCTGGATCAGGATCAGCAGGCCGATGAGCGGGAAGGACACGATGACCAGCAGGAACCCCAGCTCGCCGAGAATCCCGCTGCCCCCCCAGGAACCCGCCGGCTGAGTGGCGTCGATCGATGTGATCAATGCGCCGGTCAGCACGCAGCCGACGACCAAACCCGACACCGCCCCTGCCCAGCGGCGCAGAGCGCTATCGGAGAGGTCGGTGGACGCGGAGGTCACGGTGAGCTCCCTCCGGGTCGTACCCACAAGCTGACATGCGACGGTTGCACCGTCTCGTCGACGGCGGTCCGCAGGTCGGTGCCCACCGCGTCCAGGTCGACCTGGTGCCGCAGCCGTCCGGCGAAGGCGTCCACAGCCAACGTCGCGTCGTAGCGCCGTCGGTAGAAGCGTCGGTCCACGGTTGCCTGGATCCGGCGCCGCGCCGGGCCGAACAGCGCGGCGACGGCGAGCGTGGAGCCGGCGACCGCCAGGTCTGACTGGTCGGTGAGCGGGCTCAGCGCCACCTGCAGCAGCAGCACTGAACCGAGGTAGACGACGGCCAGGGTGGCGGTGAGCGAGCCGTAGACCAGTGCACGATTGATGACCAGGTCGATGTCGTACAGCCGGTGCCGCAGGATCGCGATCCCGATCGCGACGGGCAGCAGCACGAACGCCCAAACCCCCACCGTCTGCAGCGCGGTGACCCACCACGGTGTGTCGCCGGTGAACAGGACGGTCTCCGTCAGCGCTGTCGCCACCATCATGGCCAGGTAGAGAACAGCCACTATCCCGCCGGCGCCCGTGAGCCATTTCAGCTGCTCACGCTCGACGCCGTGTGAACGCCGGAACCGGCGGACGAGGCCGACAGCAGAGGCGATGATGCACAGCGGCAGCAGCGGCAGGAAGGCGACCAGCACCACGGTGAGCACCGGTGCTGCCGTCTCTAGGGCGATGGGGTTGTCCAGCGTGGGCACCGGACTCTCCTCGAGCTGACCGGGCAACAGGGCGACGGTGATCGTCACTATGACGATCGTCACCCCACACAGCCATGCCACCGGCCGCCAGCGCGGCGTGGGCAGGTGACCGTTCGGGAAGAGCAGGATCAAGAAGGTGCCCATCAACCCAACCCCGGGGGCCCAGCTGCCCTCGTTCATCGCCGCAACCACGTCCGCACCCGGCAGCGACCCGGGGTTTGTGACCAGGCCGTACGTGGCGTAGTTGTCCGCGAAGCCAGACAGGCCCCACACCAGACCGATGCCCTGCAACAGCCAGCCGATGGTGTTGCGTGGCTGGCGCCTCAGTATCAGCAGTCCCACCAGCGGAAACGTCCCGATGACCATGGTGAAGACGAGGTCGCTCGCAGTACCGACGGTTCTCCACGTCTGGGCCGGCGCGGATCGCTCGATGAAGATCAGCGACACACCGACGGCAACCATCGCGACGAAGAACCACCACACCGCCCAGGCCAGCCGGCGCAACGTCGGGTCGGACACGGTGATCACGATCGCACCCACAGCCAGACGTGCGTCGGCTGCACGGTGTCAAGTACGGCGGCCCGCAGGTCGTCGCCGACAGCGTCCAGGTCGACCTCGTGTCGCAGTTGGCCGGCGAAGGCGTCCACCGTTCGGGCAGCGTCGTACTTGCTGCGGAAGAAGCGCTTGTCGACACCGCCCTGGATGCGCCGGCGGGCTGGACCGAACAGGGCTGCCACCGCCAGCGTGGACGCCGCAACCGCCAGGTCGGACTGGACCGCCAACGGGTTCAGTGCCAGTTGCAGTATGAGCACAGAGCCGAGGTAGACGCCGGCGAGTGTCAGCGTCAGCGTGGCGTAGACGAGCGTGCGGTTGATGACGACGTCGATGTCGTAGAGCCGGTACCGCAGGATCGCGATGCCGGCCGCGACCGGGATGGTGAGGAACGCGGTGAAGACGAAAGCCTGTCCCAGACCGGTGAAGCGGGTCTGGAACAACACGGCGCTGACCAGACATGCCCCGCCGAACAGGACTGCGGACGAGACGACCCAGCGCAGCTGCAAGCGTTCGTCACCGCGCGACCGGCGGTAGCGCAGCACCAGCGACCAGGCACCCAGGACGATGCTGAGCAGACCCAAGGTCCACCCGGTCAGCTGGACCACCTCTGTCCACGCACGCACGTCGATGCCGACCGGGTTCTCCAAGCCAGCGACCGGGGCGTCCTGGAGCGCGCCCGGCCGGAAGGCCGCGGCTGTGCACTGGCAGACCAGCGAGGCGACGGTGACGGCGACCGCGATCCGCCAGGCGGGTCCCAGCGGCCGGCCGTCGGGGAAGAGCAGGAACAGCAGCGGTGGGACGCCGTACAGAGCAGGGAGGAAGACCCATGAGGTGAGCCACGCCGCGGCCACCCCGCCCGCCAGCCCCGGCTGCTCGACCAGGACGTAGTCGGCGTACGCGTACGACGTACCGGACGCGGCAATCAGCAGACCCGCGACGCAGAACAGCCAGCCGATGGCGTTGCCCGGCCTGCGTGCCGCAACGAAGGCGCCGACCACGGACAGCACCAGGAGCGCGACCGCGACGGGGTACTCGGAAGCCGCGCTGGGGTCGGGGCCGATCGCGGTCAGGATGCCGCCCGCGACGTGCAGTGCGACCGTCAACCCGCACAGCGACCAGGCCAGCCGGGGCGCGAGGCGCCGGCTCACGGGGCACCCCGCAGCCACAGCGACAGGTGCGCCGGCTGGACCGTGTCACGGGCGGCTGCGCGGAGGTCGGTGCCAACCGCGTCGAGGTCGACTTCGTGTCGGAGTCGGCCGGCGAAGGCCTCGAGGGTGCGGGCGGCGTCGTAACGGCTTCGGTAGAAGCGGCGATCCACACCGGCCTGGATCCGCGCGCGTGCGGGGCCGAACAGCGCTGCAACTGCCAACGTGGACACGGCGACAGCCAGGTCGGACTCGGTGCGCAACGGGTTCAGGAGCAGCTGCAGCAGCAGCACCGAACCCAGGTAGACAGCCGCCAGCGTGGCGGTCAGCGAGCCGTACACCAGGGTGCGGTTGATGACGACGTCGATGTCGTACAGGCGGTGCCGCAGCATCGCGACGGTGATGGCAACCGGCACAACCGTCAGGCCGATCGACGCCAGGGCGTTGCCGATGTCTGCCGCCGTCTCGCCCTGCTGGGTCGACTCGACCCAGATCGAGGCGCCCAGCCACAGCAGTACCATCGGCAGCGACCAGGCGAGCCACTTCAGCTGCTGGCGCTGCTCGAGCCCTGCTTCCCGGTAGCGCACCACGAGGGAAGCGCACGAGGCGAGGATGCTCGCAAACAGCAGCGTCAGGCCGGCGTTCTCGAGCGTGCGCAGGCCCGGCGCCCAGGGGGTTGCGCCGACCGGGTTGATGACCCGCGTGTCTTCGATCGGTCCCGGTGCGAGTGCGAGCGCCACGAGGGTCGCGGCCAGCGACGCGCCGGCCAACCAGGCGATCGCGCGCCATCTGTGGGACGGCAACCGCCCGTCGGGGAAGAGCAGCAGCAAGAACGTTGCCGCCGGGCCGATACCGAGCATCCAGACGAAGGTGCCTATCCACGCGGCCGCGGTGACAGCGAGGCCATCGATGTTCTCGCGGGCCGCGTACTCCGAGACCCAGACGCACACACCGCCTACGGTGAACGCGAACGCGGCCAGGCACAGCAACCAGCCGATCGGGTTGGCGGGGTGTCGCGAGGCCACCAGCGCACCCGTGCTGGCGAAGACCGTGATGAACACCGTCCCGCCGATGTGGCCCCACACCCCCGCACCCGCGGAGCTCAGCGGAACGAGTGCGGCTATGACGGCGATGTCGACCGTCCACAGTCCCCAGGCCAGCAACGTCGCGGCACGCCGGCTCATAGTGCGACCCTCGACTCCCGCAGCCACAGCGACAGGTGCGCCGGCTGCATGGTGACCCGTACGACCGCACGCAGGTACGTGCCGAGTGTCTCCAGGTCGAGCTCGTCACGCAGGTGTGCGGCGAAGCCCTCGACGGTGCGGGCGGCGTCGTACCGCGCCCGGTAGAACCGCCGGTCCACGATGGACTGGATGCGAGCCCGCAACGGGCGGAACATTGCCGCGACCGCGAGTGTGGATGCTGCGACAGCGAGGTCGGACTCGCCCGCCAGCGGGCGCAGCACGGGCTGGAGCACGAGGACCAGCAGCAGGTACGTGCCGACCAGCGCGGCGGTCAATGGCCCGTACACCAGGGTCCGCTTGATCACGACGTCGATCCCGTACAGCCCGTGGCGAAGGATTGCGAGGCCCGCTGTCTCGGGCATCGCCGCTACTCCGAGCAGCCCCGCCCCAAAGACGATCTCTGAGAACAATCCCCGGCTAAGCACGGTCGCGCCCAGACCTGCGCCGGCAACGGCCGCGACGAACGCGAACCACTTCAGTTGCTGCCGCTCGACGCCTCTCGCCCTGTGCAGCCGCAAGATGATGGCGACCGCACAAGTCAGCATTGTGGGCAGGGCCAGCAGGTCCGTGACGCGGTCGACTTCCTTGACGACGCCGCCGGCCCGACCGCCCAGGGCGAACGGGTTGGGCACGCCTTGCGCGACGTTGCCCGGTGCCAGGCCGTACGACACCGTTGCCACGGCGATGAGCGCGGCGAGGGTCCACGCGAATGGTCGCCACCGCGCGGTCAGCAGGTGTCCGGTGGGGAAGAGCAGCAACAAGAAGCCGGAGAGCCCGAAGAACAGAGCAATGCTGGATACGTCGCCCAGCCAGGCGGCGACATCGCCCCCGGGCAGCGGTCCGCTGTCGGTGCCCGTTCCGAGCTCCCCGTACGCTCCGGCGAACAGCAGCACGCCCACCCCGAGCCCCAGGCCGAGGATGATCCAGCCCACGGGGTTGGCGCGGACGCGAGAGGCGACGACGGCCCCGGTGATAGCGCTGCCCACCCCGACGAGTGCGAAAGCGACGCCGAAAACGACGTCGACGGCAGAATCCCAATCGAGGGCGATGCTGGTGCCGGCGCCGGCGAGTGTCAGCAGGACAGCCACAACGGCCAGGCAGGCCGGCAGGCGCGTCATCTCGACGCCTCCCGTAGCCACAGCGACACGTGGACCGGTTGCATGGTGTCGTGGACGACACCGCGCAGGTCGGCGCCGAGCGATTCGAGGTCGAGCTCGTCGCGAAGCCGGCCGGCAAACCCCTCGACCGTCCGCGCCGCGTCGTAGCGCGAACGGAAGAATCGCCGGTCCACCACCGCCTGGGTCCGAGCACGGACGGGCCGGAACAAGGCGGCCACCGCCAGAGTGGAGACGCCCACCGCGAGGTCTGACTCACCGGTGAGCGGGTCGACGAGCAACCGGAGGGCCAGCACCAGCAGCAGGTACGTGGCCACCAACGTCGCGGTCAGCGAGCCGTAGACCAGCGTGCGCTTGATCACCAGGTCGATGTCGTAGAGCCGGTAGCGCAAGATGGCGGTCCCCGCGGCCAGTGGAACTGCGGTCAGGCACAGCGCAAACGCGAGATCCATGTACGGCACGACGGCAGGGTCCCCGAACGTGTCGACGACGACCTCGGACGCCAGGAACACCGGCACCAGGACCGGCGACCACGCGAACCACTTCAGCTGCTGGCGGCGCTCTCCCCTCGAGCGCCGGAACCTGAGCACGAATGAGCAGACGGCGAGGACCAGGCCAACCAGGCACACCGTCATGCCGACACCCACAAGGACAGCGGCGGTGCCGGGGTCGGTGAACCCGAAGGGATTTGTGGTCCGAGGCAAAGCCGAACCAGTCATGACGCCGGGTGCGAGTGCTGTTCCGGCCAGGGTGACGGCGAGCCCCACCACGACTAGCGGGACGACCCACCGCCAGCGCCGGGTCGGCGGGCCGCCGTCCGGGAACAGCAGGAACAGCAGGGCGGGCACCGCGAGCACCGCCGGTTCCCAGCTCCAGGAGGTCACCCATGCGGCGACGACACCACCCGGCAGTCCGCCCGGCTCCGCAGTGGCGAAGGTGGCGTACGCCCAGGTCACCGACGTCAGGCCCACCCAGAACCCGGCGGTGATGAAGAGCCAGCCAACCGGGTTCCAAGGCAGCCGGGAGACGACCACAGCGCCGACCAGGAGGTAGGCCAACACCATCGCGTTGAACCCCAGCGTCACCGGCCACGGGTCGGTCTCGGACCAGCCCGGGCCCGATCCCGCAGAGCGCAAGACCACCTCGCCGACGGCGAAGCTCGTCGCCATGCCGACAGCCAACGTCACCGCCAGCCCGCGCGCGGTCACGACGCGCTCCGGAGCCACAGCGACACATGGACGGGTTGCATGGTGTCGTGGACGACACCTCGCAGGTCGGCGCCTAGCGACTCCAGGTCGAGCTCGTCGCGCAGCCGGCCGGCAAACCCCTCGACCGTCCGCGCCGCGTCGTAGCGCGAACGGAAGAAGTGTCGGTCCACCGTGGACTGGATGCGCGCGCGAAGCGGGCGGAACAGCGCGGCCACGGCCAGTGTCGAGGCGGCGACGGCAAGCTTGGACTCGCGGGCGACCGGCCCGAGGAGTGGGCGAATGGTCAACACGAGCAGCAGGTACGTCGCGACCAAGGTGGCGGTCAGCGTGCAATAGACCAAGGTCCGCTTGATGACCAGGTCGATGTCGTAGAGCCGGTGCCGCAGGATCGCCACGCCGATCGCGACCGGCAGACCGACCAGCAGCAGCGCGAGCGTCGAAGTCCACCCGATGGTGCCCAGCACCTCGACCCACGCCGGTGGGTCGGCCCCGGCGACGAGCGTCAGCATGCCGAAGAGGAGCGAGGTCACGGCCAGTCCAACGACGTAGGCGAACAGCTCGAGCTGCCGGCGTTCACGGCCGCGCGAGCGGCGCAACCGCAGGCCGAGCGAGACCACGGACAGGACGAGGCAGCCCACCAGCACGACTTCGCCGAGGACGCGTGCTAGGCCCACCAGCGGGTGGTCAACGCCGATCGGGTTCGCCACCTGCTCCTCGACGTCCAGGTCGAGCAAGCCGGGCTGGAACAGTTCGCCGATGTGGAAGCTGACCAGACCGGCAACGCCGAGTTGGAGCGCGGGCCGCCACCGCGGCGTCGGGAGCCGCCCGGTCGGGTACAGCAGTGGCAGCAGCACGATCCCGACGTACAGCCACACCAACTGGACAGCGAGCCATGCGACAAGCGGCTCGGCCGGGCCTTCAGCCGCCACCACGTACGCTATCCCGGTCTCCTCCAGCCCCAGGGACGCTGCCCCGACCAGCAGCAGCCAGCCGATCGCGTTTGCCGGTTCCCGTAGCGCGACGAGCAGCCCGACCACGGCATAACCGATGGTGATCAGGATGAACAGCTGGTCGTTGGGCGCGCTGCCCCAGATCACCAGCGCGAGCGTGGTCACCTGGCACGCGATGCAGAGCCCGAAGAGAGACCAGGCCAGCCACCGGACCGAGCGAGCGCTCACCGGGAGGCCTCGCGCAGCCATAACGACACGTGCGCTGGGTGGACGGTGTCGTCCACGACCTGGCGCAGGTCGGTGCCCACTGC